>DEQG01000101.1:3576-6512 GCA_002360325.1 Salinicoccus sp. UBA3372
CTGTACATGAACTCTTTCAACTCCCAGGTGCTTACACAGATGATCAAAGAAAACAGTCTGGAGTTCGAGCCTTTATTTACAGCAAGCCCGCACATATTCATCAGCAGGGACAATCCGCTTGCCAAAAGATCTTCGGTGACGATTGAAGATCTCGAACCGTATCCGCGTTTATCCTTTGAACAAGGCCAGAATAATTCATTTTATTTCTCAGAAGAGATCTTGAGAACTCTGAACAGCCCGAAAGATATACTGGTCAGTGACCGCGCAACACTTTTCAACTGCCTGATCGGTCTGAACGGCTACACAATTTCCACAGGCATACTCAGCGAGGAATTGAACGGCACGGATATCATCCCGGTCAGATTGGAAGTCGATGACCAGATTACCGTCGGCACGATCACCAATAAAAAAGCACAGCTCAGCCGGATGGCCAAACTGTACCTGGAAGAACTCGAGAAATGTATCGAGTCCTATGATATTTTATAAAAACAACTTCATGCCCTCATGAGTCACTTCGAAGCCGAGCTTATGATAAAACTCATGTGCCCCGCTGCGGCGCTTGTCGGTGGTCAGCTGTACGAGCCCGCAGCCATTTTCTTTTGATAATCTAATCGCTTCTTCAAATAAAGCCCGCCCAACACCCTTTTTCTGATGATCTTTATGTACCCGTACACCTTCTATCTGAGCCCGCTTCATACCACCCCTTGCAAGTGTCGGGATGAAAGTCAGCTGCAGACAGCCGGTAATTGTCTCCCCTTCCACAGACAGTAGAATCTGATTGCCTTTTTGAGCTTCAATATCTCTGAACGACTGGATATACTCCTCATCTATATCTTCCGATACCGATTCACGTTTCTTTCCCAATTCATCATCTGCAAGCATTGCGACGATTGTCTTCAAGTCACTTTCTTCTGCGTATCTGAAGTTCATTGGAACACCTCTTTTAAATGAATTATATATGAAGCAGCCTTCCATTTCACATAAATGTCTGCAAAGCAAAAAGGACAGACTTCCGTCTGCCCTGTTCATTCACTAGATCAAATTCCCGATCGATAAATATTTCGTGTCCAGATACGCTTCAATGCCTTCAGGCCCGCCCTCTTTTCCAAGGCCGCTCTCTTTCAGTCCGCCGAACGGGGCGTGTGCTGCCGAAGGTGCGCCGTCGTTCCAGCCGATGACGCCGAAGTCCAGCTCCTCAGACAAGTACAGTCCGACTTTATAATCATTCGTGAAATAGTATGCCGCAAGTCCGAACGGCAGTCCGTTCGCAAGCTCGATCGCATCGTCGATATCCGTAAATGACTGTATCGGAATCAGCGGGCCGAATGTTTCTTCATTCATGATTTCCATATCCTGATTTGCATTTTTAATTACTGTGGGCTTATAAAAGTAAGTCTTTTTATCATCGTCAACGATGCCTTCGCCGCCGCACAGAATTTCTGCGCCCAACGCTTTCGCATTTTCTGCCTGCGCGCTGACTTTGTCATATGCCGCCCCGTTGATGAGCGGGCCGACCTGTGTGCCTTCGTCCAGACCGTTGCCGACTTTAAGCTGCGCCACTTTCGTGCTCAGCTTTTCCGAAAACTCATCGACGACAGATTCATGGACGAACAGTCTGTTCGCACAAATACACGTCTGACCTGCGTTTCTGAACTTGGATGCGATGGTCTGATCGACCGCAATGTCCACATCCGCATCTCCGCAGACGATGATCGGCGCATGTCCGCCGAGTTCCATCGACAGATGCTTGACCGTGTCCGCGCTGTTTTCAATCAGTGACTTGCCCACCGGCGTCGAGCCGGTAAACGTAATCTTTCTGACTAAAGGACTGTCTGTAAATAAAGACCCGATATCCCTGCCGGAACCATTCACTGCTTTAAAGACATTTTCCGGAACACCCGCCGCGTAGGCGAGCTCAACCAGCTTCTTTGTCGTCAGCGGCGTTTCCGCAGCCGGTTTGATGATGAATGAACAGCCCGCAGCCAGTGCCGGTGCCACTTTTCTCGTCAGCATCGCTGCCGGGAAGTTCCAAGGTGTAATCCCCGCCACCAGGCCGACCGGCTGCTTTTTAATGATGATGTTTTTATTCGGCGAATTGGCCGGCACCGTCCTGCCGTATATGCGTTTCGCCTCTTCTGCATACCATTCAATATATGCATTCGCATACGCCACTTCACCGAGCGCCTCATGCAGCGGTTTGCCGCTTTCCTTGGTGATGATCTCGGCGAGTTCATCCTTGTTTTCATTGATCAGACGGAACCATTCCTTGATGATGCCGGAGCGGTAATGGGCGTCGGTTTTACTCCATGCCTTAAATCCTTCATGACAGGCTTTAATAGCCGCCTGCACATCTTCTTTTGAACTTTTATTCAAAGTATCGATGACTTCACCTGTTGCCGGATTATTAATATCAAAAGTCTGTACCATCATGCTTCGCCTGCTTTCTCTAATGCTTCGTCAAGAATGTCGAGCCCTTTATTCAGCTCTTCATCAGTAATGACAAGCGGCATCAGGAATCTGATGACGTTGCCGTAAATGCCTGCTGAAAGTAAAATCAGTCCGTTGTCATTCGCATATTTTGCGATTTGGCCGGCCAATGCCTTATCCGGCGTATTTCGTTCATCACCTTTAACGACTTCGAACGCCACCATCGCACCGAGACGTCGGACTTCGCCGATAAATGAATATTTATCCTGATAAATTTTAAATACCGCTTCAAGCTTATTCCCGACTCTTTCCGCCTTGTTGCAGAGATCTTCCTCTTCAATGACATCAATGACGGTAAGCGCCGCTGCACAGGCGACAGGGTTTCCGGCGAATGTTCCGCCGAGCTCTCCCGGCTCCGCCGCATCCAGTATTTCTGACTTGCCGACGACACCGCTCAAAGGCAGACCCGCCGCGAGTGATTTCGATACCGTCATCAAGTCCGGCTCTAT
>DEQG01000101.1:6580-9840 GCA_002360325.1 Salinicoccus sp. UBA3372
AAAACGATGCCGTTCTCCTTACAGAAGCTGACGACCGCTTCTACGAAACGCTTCGGCGGCACGATGAAACCGCCCTCGCCCTGAACCGGCTCCATAACGACACAAGCGACATTTTCAGGCGCCACAGTTTCGATGAAGAAATCGTGGAACTCCTTGATCGACTGATCGATATACTCTTCTTCAGTCAACTTGGAATGCCTGCGGTAAACGTATGGGAACGGTGCCGGATAAATATCAGAAGCAAACGGACCGAAGCCATTTTTATAAGGTTTCACTTTGCTCGTCATGCTCATCGTCAGGTTCGTACGTCCGTGATAGCCGCGCTTGAACGAAACGACAGCATTCCTGCCTGTATATTTTCGGGACATTTTAACTGCATTCTCCACCGCTTCCGCACCGGAGTTGAAAAGGATCGCCTTCTTATCAAAGCCGCCCGGCGTAATTTCACACAGCTTTTCAGCCAGTTCGATATAACCGTCATACATGATGCAGTTGAATCCCGGATGCAGAAACTTATCCACCTGGTTTTTGACCGCTTCCGTCACTTTAGGGTGTGTATGCCCCACATTCTGCACGCCGATTGCGCCCGCGAAATCGATGAACTCGTTGCCTTCAGGGTCAGTGACAGTAGCACCGTGCGCATGGCTCGCGATACTCAAATTACCATTGCTGACGCCCCGTGCGACATATTTATCTCTCTTCTTCTGCAATTCCTCAGTTCTCGTCATTATTTATGAAACCCCTTTCATATTCCTTTTTAGACTATTATGACAAATCGTGGAGCAATTTAAAGTACCAATGATTTAAAAGTGTAGGCACCAAAATAAAAAGACCCCGGTCCATAATGAACCGGAGCCATCCAACTGATATTACTTTTTAATTTGATTCAATAACCACCGGGCGATGTCTTTCTTGTTCTGCTCACCGATCTGATGCGCCGTATCATAAGTCGTATAAACGACATTTGCACCCTGTTCTTTAAAGTACACTTCGTTTTTCCTGCCGATTTCAGTCGGGAAGATCTCATCTTCCCTGCCGTCTGACAGGAAGACATCCAGATGTTCCACACTTTTCACGCCGTATCNNNNGAAATTCAGGTACATATCCGTCACCCCGTCAAAGTTGATCCACGTGAACTCCTCATGATGCCCGATGCCGTGAAACGCAAACAGAATCGGATACTTTTTATTTTCATCATAATTTTCAGGTCTTTTCACTTCGTAATAAAATTCTTTCCCCACAAAAAATGCCTCCCATGTTTTTTGAATTCATCATAGCTTGCCTGCACGCAGGAACAAAACTGATCTGCACCTGACAGCATTGCACTCGCTTTTGCTTAATGACCACCCTTATGAAATAATTAATGTATTAAATCATATGATTTTTAGAGAGGGATATAATATTGGAAACATTACAGAATCTGGACTATGACGGACGTATGACCTTAATGGAAGAAACAGCAAAACAGTTTAAGGAAACCGCTCAGGAACATGATGAGAATATCACGTTCCCTTTTGAGAATTTTAAAAAGCTGAAAGAGATCGGCTATCCTGCCCTGTCCATACCGAAAGAATACGGCGGTGGCGGCATCACTCTCGTTGAGCTGATGAAACATCAGGAAACCATCGCAAAATATGACGGTGCAACCGCACTTTCAATCGGCTGGCATATGGGCATCATCATGGATCTCGGAGAGAAGAAAACGTGGGATGAAGCAAAATATAAAAAAGTGGCCGCTGATGTGATTGAAAATGGATCACTGATCAACAACTTCGCGACAGAACCCGCAACAGGCAGCCCGACACGCGGCGGCAGACCGGAAACGACGGCGGTAAAAGACGGTGACACATGGATATTGAACGGCAGAAAAACATTCGCCACACTTTCACCGATTTTAAAGTACGCCTCGGTCAGTGCAACCATTGAGGAAACCGGCGAGGTCGGGGATTTTATTGTCGATACAGAACTTGAAGGTGCAAGTGTCGACGAGACATGGAACTCGGTCGCCATGCGTGCAAGCGGCAGCCATGACTTCATAATGGAAGATGTCCGTGTGAAGGAAGAAGACCTTGTATCATTCAGAACACCGGGTAAAAAAGACCCATCCGGCTGGCTGCTCCATATACCCGCCTGCTACTTAGGCATCGCCAAAGCAGCACAGAAGGCTGCAGTGGAATTTGCCAGCACTTACTCTCCAAACAGCATTAAAGGCACGATTTCAGAACTGCCGAATGTCCAGGAAAAACTCGGACGCATCGAAATGGCGGTGATGGAAGCAGATGCTTTTCTGTATACGATTGCGAAAGAATGGGATGACTCGGACCATGGGGAAAGAAAAGAAATGGGACCGAAACTCGGCGCAGTCAAAACATCCATCGTCAACAAGGCGGTTGAAATCGTCGATCTGTCCATGAGAGTCGTCGGTGCGAAAAGCTTACAGGCGGACAATGAGCTGCAGAGGCACTACCGTAACGTCCGTGCCGGCCTTCATAACCCGCCGATGGATGATATGGTCATCATCAATCTGGCAAAATCATCCGTAGAAAAATTGAAATGAAGATTACTATATGTAACTAAGCGTTTATTCGCTATAAGAAATTAGTTTGTACCGATATAATATTCCTCTAATATTGATAGTAAGAAACAACATCAATCAGGAAATCATATTTTGAGTAAACTATGTGAAGACAAAGTTATATTGATTACAGGTACTTACCAGGGAATTGACGGCGGTGCGTCAGTATTATCGTCATAAATTATTGAGTTCAAATTTAGTCATGATGAAAACCCTCCTGGAACCCCGGAAACTTAATTGTTTTCGGGGTTATTTCGTTCTCTGAGCTGATATAAAATTACTCTTATATATTATACTTGAGTTAAACAAAATTTCATTGGAGAGATGTCCATGAAAACATTGTATGTGGTTCTCCTTATTCTACTGTTGGTCATTTTGGGTACCGCATTTTTTAATCGCATCATCAAGTTCAGATAATAATACAGATGCCATTAGCGAAGAACTGACGAAGAACCGGAACAGGAAGAAAACTTGAGTGAAGAAGACGCACAGAAAGAACCTTTTGAAGAAACAACAGAAGAACAAAATAATAAAGAGACTGAGGAATCCGTCAGCAACAACGAAAATTACGATACAGCTGAGCAGTGCATCATGTCTGAACTCACAGAATGTGAGAATATCGAAGCAAACGATCAGTACCAGGCTTACGATAATCTTATAGCCAATGGTTCACTGCCCCAGGCTC
>DEQG01000111.1:0-8006 GCA_002360325.1 Salinicoccus sp. UBA3372
CACAGTTCTCAAAACGTTAATTTATATTACTTGTTTCAAAACCCTTTCTCACTTCGGTGGGAAAGGGTTTTTTGGTGTTTCTGTATATTCATTTCTAAAATGTATATGATATAGTGGATATATAGAATTAAAAAAGAGGTGTTTAATATGCAAGCAGCATCACGTTTAAAACGTCAAAATGAAATAGAATTTGCTGTTGGAATGGCTGCGATTGATGGTGGAAAACCAAGCGTATTTACACAAACATTATTAAAAAAGTATGAAGAAGGCTTAATCACTTCAAAAGAATTAAAAGAAGCTATTATAAAAAAGTATGCGAAGGAAGACGAGTAATCAATGGATCCTTATGTATATGAAGGAACAGATGTATTAATAAACAAGATGAACATCCGAAATGCGAAAAGGTTAATTGATGCAGAAGCACAGTTATTTATTGCAAATGTATTAGATATACAAACCATTGTGCAACAAATAGACTTTCGAACTCATAAGAGTCTGCAAATGATTCACCGGCATCTATTTGAAGAAATATACACTTGGGCTGGTGAATATCGTACTGTAAATATTTATAAATCTGAGCAAGCCCTTAATGGATATCAATCAATTACTCGGAGAAGAGTCAAATAATTTCTGACTTGCAGAAAGTGTTTGCTTGGGCAAACCAGATTCAATGGAATAATGATAATCCTAATTTAAAAGAAGATTTTGCTAGATTGATGATTGATCTTTGGCGTATACATCCATTTCGGGATGATAATACACGTACAGTATCGATATTTATGAAGTTTGTCAACTATAAATGATAATGTCCGTTAGAATTTAGATTTAGAGTGTAAGAATTGATATATGCGTCCAAGCTCACTTTATGACAGTGCACTTGGGCGCATTTTAATTTGCAGTTAAACCGGATTTCTTTTTCTCAAGCCGCTGTAAATATCTTTGATAGGATGCTGCTTTCATCGGATTAGACAATGGTGGAATATAGACATTGCGCTCTTTTTTTACGGGAATCATATCGATCTCTTCAGAGACTATTTCCCGTAAGCGCACCTCTTCCAATTGATAAAGGGTTTCTTTGTAAGACGCCAATAACGTGCCGTCTTTTGCTTCAATCACCATGATACGGGTTTTGGGCCGTAAATAAATCGGTTTGCCCTGAGTACCAAACAGTTTATATGTCTTATTGTGGGATTTGATGGCATGACCGGTGTCCATCACCCGGTAATCAAACCGGGCCAGTATTGTATTCAGACTTTCAACTGATGGTGGCTTTTCAAAAATATCCATGGTATCTTGAATTTCTAAGGCAAATTGTTGATTGTATTGTGGGATATAATCAACCAGGAAAGTGTTTGCCTGTTCAATAGTCGTAATATGTACTAAACGCATTTCATTGATTAAGCGATCTTGAAACGTATTAAACAGTCGCTTGATTTGCTTCCTGGATAATCTTAACTCCACTTGTGCTCTTTCAATCGTTTTTCTTTCATTCACGACTGCTTTGATCGTGTCATATTTTGTTTTCTCATTCATCGTCAGATAATCTCCCATGATGGCCTCTTGATGTTAAGTGTCGTTATCACTTTACACCAGATGGACATTTTCATTTGTCTTTCAACTGGATATTATCATTTGCTAGTCACATTCCGGATAATCATAACTATGAATTCGTTGATTATAGTACCGAGAATGTTATACTCATTGTACAAATTTAAGTGATTTTAATAAAAATAATCTTCAACAAACGGGCCATTTAACGGAATAATAAATTTAAAGGAGCAGATAACTTATGAAAATTAATTGGACATTGTTCTTTTCATATCTTGTTGTGTGGATTGTTGCAGGAGCAGTGATATTTAATGATATAATTCCAATGATTATTTTTGTAATATGTGGTGGAGTATGTGGCGGTTTGATACTTTCTACTAAAAAGAATCAACAGCAATGTAGTTAAATAAATATATAAAGGATATGTTTTTATGCATTGGACGATACTTGTATTACTGATAATGATGCTTTTGATTCTATCTTCTAAAGGCGTTCCTTCGGGGAAAGGAAAGAGTTTTTCTTGAGGGAATCACAAGATTTCGAAGAAATGAAAGGCTGCGCAAAAGAGAGGTTAGAAAGCTCGAATGAAATATTAGCGATTAGAGCAATAAGAAAAAAATATGGGTTGTCTTTAAGTGATTCCAAGAAAATAGTGGATGTTGCAAAACGTTAATATATATTTATATATGGAAAAGCACTTCCCGAAGATGGGGAGCGCTTTTTTTAATACTGTCAATTACAGAGCATTATTCACTGAAGGTGAAACATGCGGATAAGTATTCGGAAAAATAGTATAACTGATATAGAAGTAAAGCTGTTGATGATTTAAAATTAAGTATATCCTTTATGTACATCACTGTATTTTAATTTTTAGAAGTTAATATAGAATATCCTTGTAAAGGAATAGATCCTGGTCAGAGTTATTAGAAGGATAATATAAATGTTGAAGGAAGTTGAAGCTTTTGAAAGTATCACTGCAGACTAAAATACTGATTCTGGTATTATCACTTGTACTTTTTGTCATTGTTATTTTAACAGCTTCTTTTTCTTATTCTGAGGCAAAGGGGATAGAGGAGGAAAGGGGACAGACGGCACTGAAAATTTCCAAGACGATTTCTTTCATGCCTGAACTGACAGAGGTTTTTCAAACAGATGACCCCGCGCAAGTAATCCAGCCGGCCATGGAAAGAATAAGACAACAAATAGGTGCTGAGTTTATCGTTATAGGAGATGAGGATGGTATTCGATACTCCCACACCAGGCCCGAACGAATCGGTGAGGAAATGGTCGGGGGAGATAATCATCGGGCGCTCGAGGATGGTGAATATTATATTTCAAGGGCAGATGGTTCATTAGGTCCTTCTCTTCGAGGGAAATCACCGATTTTTAACGAGGCCGGCGAAATTATCGGAATCGTCTCAGTCGGATTTCTTGTGGAAGATATTCAAGAGAGGATTTTCCAGGACGTGACCAATGTAGTATACCAATCAGTCATCGTATTTTTGATAGCCATTGTAGGAAGTGTCATGCTGTCCAGGAATATCCGCAAGGAGACTATGGGCCTGGAGCCTTATCAGATTGCCAAATTGTACACGGAAAGGGATGCTATACTGCAATCAGTCAGGGAAGGTATTTTGTCATATGACATAGACGGCGGGATAACGATGATGAACCAGCCCGCCAGAAAACTGTTGAATGTTCAGGGTAGTTTTAGCGGCTCCGAAATTGAAGACTTATTGCCCGGCTCCAATCCTCACCAGGTTTTTAAAACGGGGAAGCCTCAAATGGATCAGGAATTGTTACTGGAAGATAAGACATTGATTGTAAACCAGACACCGATTTTTCATAAAGATGAAGTGAAAGAGGTGGTCGCCTCATTCCGTGATAAAACTGAATTTGAGCAGATGCTCAATACCATCTCAGAAGTCCAGAGCTACTCGGAAGATTTGCGGGCTCAAACCCATGAATTTACGAATAAATTATATGTATTATCGAGTTTACTGCAATTGGGTGAATACGACGAAGCTGTTCATATGATACAGAATGAAACAACGGATTTACAGATTAAAAATCGTATCCTCTTTAATCAGTTTGAGGACACAAAGATACAAGCCGTAATATTGGGGAAAATCGGTAAAGCATCCGAGCAGAAAATTGACTTTGACATCGACTCAAACAGTTATCTCGAAACACTGCCTGAACATATCAAATTGACGCACCTTATCGTAATCATAGGGAACCTTTTAGATAATGCGTTTGAAGCTGTTGCGGAGAATGATAAACATTCACATGTAACATTTTTTGCGACAGATCTTGGAAATGATATCATTTTTGAAGTACATGATAACGGGGTTGGCATCTCCGAAGAAAACAAGGCACTTCTTTTTAACAGAGATTTTACACAAAAGAAATCTCATGAACGGAGAGGTTATGGACTGGCAAATGTTCATGAAACCGTCACCCAGCTTGGAGGACTGGTTGAAGTTCAAAGTGAAATAGGAGAAGGCTCTGTATTTACGGTATACTTGCCTAAAGAACAACAATGGGAGGGAAACGGCGATGGAGACGATAAAGGTCGCAATCGCGGAAGATGATTTTCGTGTAGCCGATGTTCATGAAAAGTTCCTTGAAAAAATCTCCGGTATTGAGGTTGTCGGAAAAGCCTTGAATGCCGAGAAAACTCTTGAGCTTTTAGATACCACAGAGGTCGATCTGCTGCTGCTTGATGTTTATATGCCGGATCAACTGGGGACAGACATCATTCCGACTATCCGACAAAATTATGAAGACGTTGATATTATTATGATTACAGCAGCGACGGATAAAACACTCGTCGAAAGAGCAATGCGGTACGGTGTGCAAAACTATTTAATTAAGCCTATTACAATTGATCGGTTTACAAATACAATAGAGAAATATCTTAAAAACAAGAATTTATTAAAAAACAAAGAAGAAGTAAATCAAGATGTTGTGGACAAGCTGTTTAAGAATTCAGAGGAACATAAAAGAGAAAATGAACAGATGCTGCCAACGGGTATAGATGCCAATACCCTTCATAATATATTAGAGGTTCTTAAGACCAGTCAGGGCGGTTTGTCTGCGGAGCAGATAGGTGAGAAAATGGGGGCGTCCAGAACGACTGCAAGACGATATCTGGAATATTTGATTTCCATAGACAAGTGCCGTTCAGAGGTTGAATATGGAGCAGTGGGGCGCCCAGAGCGTAAATATTTATTAGGATAGTACACTTCAAGTACAGGTGATTTCTTTATTAACATAATGGTTTACAGCCATTATGCTTTTTGTTCATAAAAACCAAAAAAATCATTGAAAGTAGTTTTAAAAAACAATAAATCCATAACATTACATAGACTGAGTTATGTTATACGATGTTAATAAGATTTTTAAATGTTTGATTGATTCATTACAAAACGCATGATAATTTTTTTGGTATAAATGAAAGCGTGTTCATTCATGGAAGAGTTTTATTAACAGGAGGAAAGAATATGAGTCTTAGTCTAATAGGAATTTTAACAATTATAACAATCGTGGCATTACTGATTTGGAACAAAACCTCGCCAGTTATCATAATGATTATCCTGCCGGTCATCGGTGCTTTAATCGCTGGTTTTGGTATTGCGGAAATTGGCGTATTCTTTGAAGATGGTATTGCTCAGGTCATGAATGTTGTGGTCATGTTCATATTTGCCATAATATTCTTTGGAATTATGCAGGACGCAGGGCTGTTTGAACCGATAATCAATAAAATGATAGATTTATCAGGTGGTAATGTAGTAAAAGTTGCTGTCGCAACCGTACTGATTGCAATGGTCGGTCAGCTGGACGGTTCAGGTGCATCGACATTTCTTATTACGATTCCGGCACTCCTGCCGCTGTATAAAAGGTTGAAGATGAATCCTTATTTACTTCTTTTACTGATAGCGGGAAGTGCAGCGATTATGAATATGGTGCCTTGGGGAGGACCGCTTGGACGTGCGGCTTCTGTACTTGGTATGGAACCCAATGAGCTTTGGCAACCGCTGATTCCTGTTCAAATTGTAGGTTTGCTTTTAATGGTTGTCCTTGCTGTTTTCCTTGGATTCAGGGAAAAGCGCAAAATTGAAAAGGAATACGGAGTGGTTGATGCTGCAATGGCTCCGGAATTGTCGTCCGAAGAAAATGATGAAGACGTTGATGGAGCTAAGAGTAGAGAGACCGACGTGCATGGAAATTCACTGGAAAGACCAAAGCTTATTTGGGTCAATCTGATTTTAGCTCTTGCTGTCATCGGTGTTCTGGTATGGGGTATTGTTCCATCAGGCCTTGCCTTCATGCTGGGGGTCGCTGTTGCATTGCTGATCAACTATCCAAGTGTTACAGATCAAACAGCAAGAATACGTGCCCATGCACCAAGTGCGTTGACGATGGCGGGTATCATTCTCGCAGCCGGTCTGTTTTTAGGGGTACTTACAGGATCAGGTATGCTGGATGCGATTGCAACTGATTTCGTAACGATTCTTCCTGAAGCAGTAACGGTATATATTCATCTGATTGTTGGTTTTTTGGGAATTCCTTTTGATATGCTATTAAGTACAGATGCTTATTATTTTGCACTATTCCCGATTATAGAACAAATTGGATCGACAGTTGGAATAGATTCCGTATCAACTGCTTATGCAATGATCATTGGAAATATTGTAGGTACATTCATCAGTCCATTAGCACCGGCAGTTTGGCTGGCACTTGGATTATCAGGATTGGAAATGGGTAAACATATCCGTTATTCATTTTTCTGGCTATGGGGGCTGAGTCTCGTATTGATTGTTGTAGCTATAATATTTGGTATCATCAGCATTTAAGATAGACATATTGTGTCTAACGGAGTCTATCATTTCAGGCAGATGGATATCTCTTTATATATGGAAAAGCACTTCCCATCTTTGGGAAGTGCTTTTTTAATTCTGCTTCTTGATGACCTTCCATTGTGTTCAGTTTCGTAGTAATAAAGAACTCTTCTCCCGGGACGCAGGATTTCTTCAGTGCCCCTCTTAAGGCACCCGGGAATTTATTGCCTTCTTTGCCGTAAGTGTCCGTGCCGCTGCCTATAATCGGTATTTCAACTTTATCGTTCAATTTAATATTTTCATTGGAATGCCTCCTGGCCTATCAGTCTCAAATCAGCTATACCCTTATGGATAATCAATCAATCTGTCCGGGTTTGTTCTTTCGAAGAATGAGCTTTCTTTTTTTGGTAGAATGGATGTGAATGTATAATAGTGATCAATAGATGATTCTGATCAGGAGTGATTACAGTTATGACTGATAAAGTGTTCAGATTAGGGGACAGAAGATACAAAGCCGATAGTGGATGGGCGGATGATGCAAAGCAGTACATCAATAACGTTTCAGCTGTATCCAGCGATAAAGGCGGGTATATTTACCTCCTGCAGAGAAGCGACCCTTTCATGCTGATTTTTAACACGGACGGAAAGCTCGTAGATCAGTGGAGCAATAAAGAAATCACAGATGCCCACTATCTTGACTTCAGCCCGAAGGGAGAAGTTTTTGTTGTAGAACGGGACAACCACAGAATTGTTGTTTTCAGCAGACAGGGGGAAATGCTCCGCATCATAGGCGATAAATTTAACCCTGGAAATATCGGCAGGCCTTTCAATCATCCTTCAGACATATCATTTACAAAACAAGGGGATTTCTTTGTATCTGACGGTTATGGAAATACTCATGTCCATCATTTTAATCAATCAGAACAATTGCTCAATACTTGGGGAAGGCCCGGCACGGATATAGGCAGTTTCATAACACCTCATGCAGTTCTGGTCGATCAGAAAGAGAGGGTTCTGGTGACCGACCGCGAGAATAACAGAGTACAGATTTTCGACAAGAGAGGAAACTATTTGAAGGAATTATCGAATGTTTTTCATCCGATGGATATATGTCAGGATAAAGACGGATTTATATATGTGACCGACCAGGTGCCGTCACTGCATATTTTCGGTCCTGACGATGAATTCGCCGGCAGATGCCGGACGTTTGGAACATTCGGCCACGGTGTCACTGTCGATGAACAGGGTGATATTTATATAGCAGAGATGGTGCCTGACGGATTGACGAATATGACACGTATGTAGTATCCATTATCATGTGGAAATTCATTTTGTAAAAAGGCGGTGTGGTTCATTTAAATTAAAATAATTACAGATGTTCATGGAAATGCATCGGCTTTGGAAGCGGCACTTTCAGCAATTGATGACAGAAGAGGCATTGAACACATATATTGTTCAGGGGATATGATTGGCATCGGTCCTGACTCCAATGAAGTGCTTCACATGTTATTTTCAAGACAGATGTATCGATGATAATCGGGCATCATGATGAAGAGACGGTCGCTTTAGCCGACGCAGATAAGCATCCGATCACCCATCCAAATGTTAAAATTC
>DEQG01000111.1:8075-10925 GCA_002360325.1 Salinicoccus sp. UBA3372
ATATAAATTTACGGAGGCTGTAATATGATTCAGGAAATAGATGAATTTTTGGAATACCCCGATGATAATCTGGATAACCTCATCTCAAGCTATTTGAACCGTGTACCATTTGAGAACATAGATGTGCAGAATAAAGTCCCGATTTCCGTGGAACTTGGGGATTTATTCGACAAAATAATCACCCGGGGCCGTGGTGGTTTCTGCTATGAGATGAATACTTTGTTCAGATACTATTTAAATGAAAAGGGTTTTGAGGCCTATAACGTATCTGCCACAGTGAAAAGCCCGACAGGATGGTCCCCGGAGGGCAGTCACATGTCGACGCTTGTCCGGGCGGATGAATTGTATGTCGCGGATGTAGGGTTCGGCGATCTCCCGACACGTGCGATGCCGATCAGGCCGGGAGAAGACGCGGTTGTAATCGATGAGGCAGACGGAAAGTTCCGTGCCATTGAGACCGATGACGGTTTTGAAGTGCAGAAAGAAAAAGATAATGTGTTTGACACCTTATATAAAGGCCGTTTCACTCTGCGAAAGACTGAGGAATTTTACGATAACCTTGATTATAATCAGCATCATCCGGACTCCATCTTCGTTAAGAAACTGATAATTACAATGCCGAAGGAATACGGACGTGCATCGATGTCTGAAAATCATCTTACACTCACCAAACATGGTGTAAAAGAGAAGATTGAAGTGAATGCTGAAAATTATACTGGAATATTAAAGGATTACTTTGGGCTGGACGTCAAAATAGAGAGGCTGGACTCTGCTTTATAGTGAAGTCATAACAGTTAGGAGCATCAACATGTATAAGGCTATTTTTCTGGATATCGATGATACGGTATTCAATTTTAAAAGATGCAGCAAAGGTGCATTGGAAAAAACATTTTCAGAGATGGAACTGGAATATGATGAGAGTATTTATAAGGCATTTAATGAGATTGATGAAGGATTGTGGGTAAAGCAGAAAAGAAATGAATTGAGTGTGGATGAGGTTCTTAATGTGCGTTTTGTACAGCTCAAGGAAAAGCTTGGACTCGACTATGACAGTGATCTGTTCAAGATGAACTTTGGGTATTCACTCGGGGAGCAATGTATCATGGAACCCGGCATTGAAGAAGTGCTTGAAAGACTGTCTGCGGACTATAGAATTTATGCGGCATCAAACGGTGTACTCGTGATGCAGGAGAACAGACTGCAGCTGGCAGGATTAAGAAAATACTTCACTGATCTGTTTGTCTCAGATGATATCGGCTATGCAAAACCGGATATCAATTACTTTAAAGAATGTCTGAACAGAGCTGGTCTTGCAATATCTGAAGTTTTGATGGTTGGCGACAGTCTGGCTTCAGATATTGCCGGGGCCAATATCGCAGGGATTGAATCATGCTGGTATAATCCCTACAGTCTGGAAAACAAATCTGAAGTTGAAGCGGATATGGAAATCAGCCATTTAAATGATCTTGCCGGTATTTTGAAAGTCTAAGTTATGTTATATATGCAAATCATGTTAAAATCGTTAATGGAATATAAGAAGTAAAGGAGATTTATACATGCAAAACATAAGCGGTAAAACAGCATTGATTACAGGTGGGGGACGCGGCATCGGCCGTGCGACGGCGATTGCACTTGCAGAGGAAGGCGTCAACATCGGTCTTGTCGGACGCACGATGGAAAACCTGGAAAAAGTACAGGAAGAGCTTAAAAGCTACGATGTTAAAACAACAGTGGCTGCAGCAGATGTATCGGATATGGAAGCTGTCACTTCAGCGGTGGAGTCCATCCGCGGAGAACTCGGTCCGATCGACATTCTGCTGAACAACGCAGGCATTTCAAAATTCGGAGGCTTCATGGACCTGACTCCGGAGGAATGGACGAATATCATTAATGTCAACGTCAATGGTGTGTACTATACGACACGCGCAGTTCTGCCTGAAATGATCGAGCGCAATACCGGCGACATCATCAATATTTCATCCACTGCAGGGCAGAAGGGCGGGCCGATTACTAGTGCGTATTCTGCATCAAAAGCTGCAGTCATCGGTCTGAGTGAATCTCTGATGATGGAAGTGCGTAAGAAGAATATACGTGTAGCGACGATGACACCGAGCACGGTGGCGACAGATATGGCTGTCGAACTTGATCTGACGGACGGCAACCCTGAAAAGGTCATGCAGCCTGAAGATTTGGCGGAGCTGATCGTGGCCCAGCTGAAATTGAATCCGCGTGTTGTTCTGAAACATGCCGGATTATGGTCCAACAATCCTTAATAGAGTAATAATGAAATGCGCTGTCCGTTCAATAGTGGACAGCGCATTATTTTTATCACATCAACGGAGAGAATAACCTGAACACCGCTCTCGAAAGTCTTTTATACTTAGGTACATTTCTGATATCTTCCATTGTCACCAGTTTACTTTCTTTGAATGACTCAGTGAAGTCTTCTTTCATGGGTTCGATGATCCGGGCTTTATAAAACCACAGACCACATTCAAAACTGAGGCACATGCTTCTGTAATCCATATTGGCGGTACTGTTTATTGCGTATATATCATCTGCGATCATGACCTTTTCATGCATGAAGCCCGGTGTGTATTCATATATTTTCACGCCTTTTGAAATAAGGTCTGCATAATATGATTTTGAAGTTTCGTTGACCATCTTTTTATCCGGAACGCCGGGCATCATGATACGGACGTCGATGCCGGATTTTGCAGCGACAGTCAGTGCAGATTTCATCTTGTCTCCGGGAATTAAATAAGGTGTCTTAATATAGATATAATCTTTGGCCGAATATATCATATTCAAAAATATATTCTCAGTAATCAGCTCTGAAGTAAGAGGATT
>DEQG01000111.1:11067-15651 GCA_002360325.1 Salinicoccus sp. UBA3372
CTTCACCTTCTACGCGTACACCGCTGTCTTTCCAGTAAATAGCCTGGTCCTCCGTATTAATATAATTATCTCCAATATTAATACCGCCGGTATAAGCGATACGTCCATCAATTGAAACGATTTTCCGGTGATTCCTGAAGTTGTAGCCGATTGAAAATTTAAGACTAAGCTGATTAAATGATGCGGTCTGTATGCCGATATCATTCAATTCTTTAATCTGCCTTTCAGACAGGCGTGCAATACAGCCTATATCATCATATATTATACGCACTTCCACACCTTCTTCACGCTTCTCTTTTAAAATCTCTAAAATTTCGTCCCACATCCTGCCGGTCTCTATAATATAAAATTCGATAAATATATAGTATTCAGCTTTCTTCAAATCTTTTTTAATTGAATCAAAAAGCAATTCCCCGGGGGAGAAGTAGGTTGAACCGGTGTCATTGGAAGGGGTACTCAAGAAGTTGGCAGCGATATATTCAGCCTGGCGGTAGGCCCGTGAATCGGTGTCTCTCAAATATTCCATGACTGCTTCATTTTTATGAACATTGTTTTTAATTTTATCTGTTATATATGATAAGCGTTTCTTTTCCTTGCTTTTTAAACGGTTATCCCGGAAAAATGTATAAAGTATCAATCCGAAAATCGGGAACAGCATAATCAAAATCAGCCAGCTGACCTTATAAGAAGGGTTAATGTCCTCATTGATGATCACCAGTGCTGCAACCAGCGAAAGGAAGGAAGTGACAGTAAAATAATATGGCATGATGATACTTAAGTATAGACTGAGTGCAATGATGATTAAAAGCTGTATGACAGAGAAAGATGCCAGCAAAATAGAACGCTTGAAAATTAACTCTGATAATTTAGCCATGCTGTTACCTCCAGACCTGTTGTTAATGACATTCACCCATACAATATATGTACCCGTTCCCCGGAGGAAGTAAATATATTTACTGAAAAACTTAATGATGAATAAAAGCAGATTGTTATTATTGGTATAATAAGATTAATAATTAAAATATACGGGGGATTGGGATATGATACCGACAGGAACATTGATTGTAATGGGTATTGCCGGGCTGTTTTCAGTACTGCTGCCTTTTATTTTCATACTGGTACTGAGACGTAAATTCAAAATTCAGTGGGTGCCGGTTCTTATCGGCGCGGGAATATTCATCCTGTTTGCGATGGTGCTTGAACAGGTTACACATATGTTCGTGCTGCAGCCTGAAGCGGATGGCTCGGTTCCGTTAATTGTGGACTCACCATGGCTGTACGTGCTTTACGGTGTGCTCGCTGCCGGAATTTTTGAAGAAACAGGTCGGCTCTTTGCTTTCCTTTTGATGAAACGGAAATATAAAGTTGTCGATTCGGCAGTATCATATGGGATCGGGCACGGCGGTATTGAGGCGATTATCATTGTCGGGCTCGGTATGCTGAACTCAATCATTATCGGAATAATGATCAACAGCGGCGGGACGATAGCCGGGATTCTGCCTCCGGGTACAGCGGAAGCATTGACTGGGACTCCGGTCTATATGTATGTTCTTTCAATTATTGAACGGGTCATTGCCATTAGTGTACATATTGCTCTTTCAATACTTGTCTGGGTGGCAGTGATGAGGAAAGGAAAGTGGTGGCTGTTTCCGCTTGCAATTGTTCTGCATGCACTGACGAATGTGACAGCGGCGATGTTCCAGGCGGGTCTGCTGACAAATATATTGGTGATGTACGGCGGCTTTACAGTGATGACCATGATTACCCTTTGGATTGCTTACAAGGTCGGCATTAAAAAATCGGAGGCAGAAGCTGTTTTTTGGGAAAGTGAAGAGTAAGACGGGCGTTCTGTAAATCATGCCCCCCCCTTCCATATCATTATGGGAAGGGGGGGTGAACTGTGCATTAATTTATACTTCGGAAATATTTTTCTGTACGAAATAAGCGGCTGCTGCAGATATCAGAACGATGAATAAAGTGATGACAGACGTGAGTATGCTGCCTGAAACCATTGTTTCCTGAGGGAGCGAAGCACTCTGACTCCATGCATCTCCCACACTTACCGGGTATATTGTAGTGATAATCATCCCGGATGCGGTTTGGAGTATCAGAATGACACCTCCGGCCAAGCTTTATTTTCCTTATTTTAACATAAGATATGATTGACTTAAAATTCGACACTCAATAGGAACGCTGGAGATATCATTAATGTATCATTCACCCAGCGAAGGGTGTTTTTTTATTTTAAAAAGAATTTCAGAAGTGATGAATTTGTTAAATTTAATGAAAAATCCATTATTAGGAGATTAATTATTATATAATAGATGTATTATAAATATATCTTTATGGTGAAGCGTGAAAATTACAAGCATGAGGTGATTTGGTGTCTGAAATAATGGAAGATGTAAACAGTATAAATTCTCTGCTGACAAGGGTTCACGACGGTGAACCGGCTGACAGTATTAAGGAGGATTACAGTGAGTATGTGGAGAAGCTGGATCTGATTGATATTTTCAAGGTGATTCTGCAGGTGAATCACACGAATAAAGAAATAACGATATATGATATAAAAGAATTTTTTGAGATTCATAAACATCTATACGGTCATGATGTAACTGAAATTCACATCAGCGATGATGTGAATCACCCGCTGCATGTGTTGAGAAAAGAGAATCATCTCCTGTCGGACTCACTGAATATTATCCAGCTGCTGGTCGATGATGTTGAAAATGGTGAGGAGAACCTGATAGATACACTGATTGCTGAAGTGGAGCGACTGGGTGAGATCAACTGCCATTTTAACCGCAAGGAAAAATTGTATTTTCCAATACTTGAGAGGTATGGCATATATCCGCTGCCGCGGACGATATGGAAACTGCATGACCAGATCCGGCTGCTGATCAAAGGGCTCGGCAACCGTCTTAAGAAAATTGACAGTATAGAGTTCCGTAATATCAGAAGAACCTTTGATGATTTGAAAGCTAAATGTGAAGAAATGATTCTTGAAGAGGATTTTTTGATCATACCGATTACGCAAATATTATTTAAAGAAAAAGACTGGCTTGCGATTGCGCAGGAGAGTTCAGCTTTCGGATATGCTATAGAACTGACCGGCCGCTACCGTGGTTATGTCGGCAGCCAGCGGGTCAAACCGCTGAATGATACGGAACAGCTGCAGTTTGGAGGCGGCTACTTGACGACTAGGGAAGCGAATCTGATTCTCAACAACCTGCCGGTGGAAATTACATTTGTCGATAAAAACGGTTTATTCAAATATTTCAACAACATCGTTGAATCATCAGAGATGATGTTCATCAGAACGCCTCTGTCCATCGGGAGAAATGTTGCCAACTGCCACCCGCCTAAGAGCTTGAAAAAGGTGATGTATGTCATCCGTGCCCTGAAAAACAAAGTTAAAGAGAGCGAAACGATGTGGTTTAAGACTAAGGACAAATACATACACATCACCTACAAAGCGGTTTTCGACGAAGATGATGAATTTATGGGCATACTTGAATATGTACAGGATATTCAAGGTTTCTTCGAGCTGCCGAGCACAATGAAGAGAAATGTGAGCAAATAAAAATCATGATTGTATTTGAAAAGATATCTTACCAAATTAGAATGGTTATTAATAAATAACCCCTATCCATTGATATTTACACTACTACCTATTTATAATGGTTGTAAGAAAGGGAGGTACTATATATGTTATCAGACAAATTAAAGCAGGCTTTAATTGATCAGATGAACCATGAATTTGCTGCAGCCCATGAATATTTGGCGATGGCTTCGTATTGTGAGGACCGCAGTTACGATGGATTTGCGAACTTTTATAAACAGCAGGCAAAAGAAGAAAGATACCATGGCACGAAGATCTATAACTATTTGAACGATCGTGGCGTTCACGCAAAATTCCAAGGCATCCCTGAACCGAAAAATGAATACGATTCACTGCTGGACACTTTCAAACAAGGTCTTGAGCAAGAGCGTACAGTGACTAAAAATTTCTATCAGATTACCGATATCGCAACAGAAGACAGGGAGCATATGACATTATCATTTGTCAGATGGTTCCTGGATGAACAAGTTGAAGAAGAGGCGATGTTCGAAACGCACATCGATTATTTAGAGAGACTGAAAGATGATGGCAATGCGCTTTATGTGTATGAGCAGGACATGGCAAAAAGGCAATTTGATGCTCCGGAAGAATAGAATGGAAAAAGCGTCAGAAAGTTTATTATGACTTTCTGACGCTTTTTTTATTGCTCTGATTCAAGATGGATTTCCTGTTGTTAATAGTCATTGTTGCCGGTCATCACAACTGTTTTCAAATCAATATTTAAACATTCTGATATTTAAGGTTGACTTATTCATAAAACCCCTATATATTTTAACTATTCAGTAGCAAATATATTTTGTAGCCAAAGAAAGCTGATGGCCGATGAAAATCAGCACATGATATTTGTGAATTGGACAGATTTTTAAATTGAAACGATTAATTGAGAGTGAACATTAATTTGTTAATTAAGGTGGCACCACGGTGACGCGTCCTTATGTGGATGTGTTGCTGTGGTGTTTTTT
>DEQG01000111.1:15849-16401 GCA_002360325.1 Salinicoccus sp. UBA3372
GGTAATTGGGATGGAAATCATATATGAAACATTGAATGCAGAGTTTACGCCGGAAGCACTGGCGCAGATGAGAGAGAAAAAGATTATTTTCGAAAGTGCTTCGCAGCATGAGATGAAGGGAAGGTACTCGATTGTCGCTTTTGATTACTATGGGAAAGTTTCTCTCGACAGCGATACTTTGACCATCGAGTATCCGGATAGGATTTTCAATAAGAGTGAAGCCCCTTATGAAGAACTTAAAGTGCTGCTCAACAAATACAAGGCGGATATTGAAGATCCGGTCCTTTCAAACCTGCCGTTAGTCTCCGGTTTTATCGGGAGCTGCAGCTTTGATCTTGTACGTCATGCGTTTACAAAACTTCGGGAAATAGAAGTCAAAAACACGACGGACGACCTGCTGTTCTATATGGTGGAGAGCGTGTATATTTTCGACCATTATAAAGAGAAAATTCATGTCATCACATCGAATCTTTTTTCAGGAATAAGTTCTTCAGAGTTGGAGAACCGCCTGGCCGGCATGGTTGAGGAAATCAAATCGATCAGATTGTATCA
>DEQG01000111.1:16490-16974 GCA_002360325.1 Salinicoccus sp. UBA3372
CATATTTTAAATCATTGATCCAAAAAGGGGATATGTTCCAGGCCGTCCCGTCAAGAATATATAAGTACAGACACGGTTTTGGAGAAAATAAAAACCCGCTCACTTTTCAGCTTTATAAAAACCTGAAAAGACAGAACCCGAGTCCTTATATGTACTATTTGAATCTCGATGAACCGATCATTGTCGGCAGTTCCCCTGAAAGTTTTGTCAAAGTGCAAAAAGGCAAAGTGGTCACAAACCCGATTGCCGGAACAATTAAAAGAGGAAAGAACGCTGAAGAGGATATAAAGAATGCTGAAATACTGGCAGGCGATGAAAAAGAACTCAGTGAACACCGTATGCTCGTCGACCTCGGCCGTAATGACGTAAACCGTGTCAGTGAACAGGGCAGCGTGGAGCTCAACCGCTTAATGGAAATTGAAAGATATGAACATGTCATGCATATTGTCAGTGTGGTGACCGGTAAAGTGAAAAAGGATATATC
>DEQG01000111.1:17059-19262 GCA_002360325.1 Salinicoccus sp. UBA3372
GAGAAGCGTGGAATCTATTCAGGCGGGGTCGGTTATATCAACTGTAACCAGGAGCTTGATTTTGCGCTCGCCATACGCACGATGCTTGTCGATGATGAATACGTCAATGTGGAAGCGGGCTGCGGAGTCGTCTTTGATTCAGTGCCTGAAAAAGAGCTGGAAGAAACAAAATTGAAAGTGAAAAGTCTACTGGAGGTGCACCCATGATACTTGTAATAGATAACTATGATTCATTCACCTATAACCTGATCGATATGATAGAGGTTTTTGATGAAGTGGTCGTCAGATACCCGGACGATGAAGATGTGCTGTCAATGGATATTGACGGGCTGGTGATTTCTCCGGGTCCGGGACACCCGCTGGACAATGAAAATCTTATGGATATCATAGAAAACTACAGGGATAAACCGATACTCGGCATCTGTCTCGGTTCCCAGGCATTGACGGCCTACTACGGCGGTAAAGTTGTGGAAGGTGATGTCGTCAAGCACGGTAAGATGGATGAAATGAAAGTGGTGGGTGACTCGGTTTTGTATGATTCACTTGGTGAGACGATCGAAATCATGAGGTATCATTCTCTCGTCAGCGAAAGGGAAACATTCCCCGTTGATCTGAAAGTGACCGGAGAAACAGAAGATTCGATCCAATCATTTGAGCACCTTGTCATGCCACATTACGGCATCCAGTACCATCCGGAATCATTCGCCTGCGAAGCGGGCATGGATATCATCAGGAATTATGTTGAAGTAGTGAAGAACCCGAAATTTTCAGCAGTACGATGATAGAGTGTGGAATGCAAGCGTGGTATAATCTACTTGCAGATAAGTTTAAAGATGGTTGCTTACTCCGAGAATGGGGGTGACGCCTATGAAGATATGGCAAAGAGCTCCTGGAAAGGAACGCCATGTCCGATTTTGAATTACTGTATATAGTAATTCTGATTGTTGGACTTGCACTTTTAAGTCAGGACAATAAAAAATAACCATCTGCATACTTTGACAAGTCAGATGGTTATTTAACTATCGGCGTCACCGTCTTTGTAACGGATCTGACAGGGCAGAAAGGTGTTAGAGCACCATGCCCTGAATATAATCCAAATATACCATAAATAGTGGAAAAACTTAATTGATATATACTCGCCGAAGAAATATCCGGCAGTATTTGAATAGGTTATGAGGAGAGTTAAAGATGGATTTTATGTCAATGGGCTTACTTCTGCTCGTTTTAGCAGCGGGGTTTATCATTATCGCCCAGCGTAAAGAACTGCAGCACTTGAGAGAAATTAATGGAAGACTCAGAGTAAATGAGGATAAGGAAGAATGGACTTCTGCAGTGAAAGATAAATTAAAAGAAGTCGGCAATGTTAAAACCGTGAAGTATGTGAGAGATGAAACCGGCATGTCACTAGTAGATGCGAAAGAGTTTGTGGATAAAGTCGGTAAAAAGAAGTAGCATATTCAGTGAAAATAAACTGATGAAGAGGTGCTCGGTATGACTATGATAGAAGATCTTAAAAAGGAATATATCGAGAAAAAATCTGATATAAAAGATTTTTATGATCAGGAGGAACAACGCCTGAAAACTGCGGTTAAGGTTATGGAGCTTAGAGGACAATATCATTTAAGCCAAAGAAACTTGGCAGAAAAAGCCGGTGTCCCACAGTCAACAATTGCGCGTATTGAAAATGGCAGTGTAAACACCAGCGTGGGTATGCTAGGTAAAATCGCAAATGCAGTAGATAAGGAACTGGAAGTTAAATTTATATAAATTCATGATAGACTGTCCGGAATTTCAATTTCGGACGGTCTTTTTTTCTCGAACTTTCTTCTATTCACCAAAACAAGTATAATTGAGGAATATATTGTATGAACGAGAGAGGATGAATATTTTGGCAAAGAGTGTAGTACTTGCTGAAAAACCTTCAGTGGCACGGGATATTGCCCGTGTACTGAAATGCAGTAAAAAAGGAAATGGTTTTCTTGAAGGGAATAATTATATAGTGACGTGGGCACTGGGCCACCTGGTGACGCTTCAGGACCCGGAACGTTACGATAAAAAATATCAAAAATGGGATTTGAATGAGCTGCCTATGCTGCCGAGCCCGTTGAAACTGACTCATATCCCGCAGACGACGAAACAGTTCAAAGCTGTTCAGACCCAGCTTAAACGAAAAGATGTGGGTGACATCATCATTGCAACAGAT
>DEQG01000024.1:0-3175 GCA_002360325.1 Salinicoccus sp. UBA3372
CGTACTGTATTCCTTCCCACAGTGCCTGTCCTACACCTTGGGCGATCCCTCCCAAAATCTGGCCTTCAGCCACTGTCGGGTTTACAATCTTCCCTGAATCATCGACAGAAATATAACGCAGTATTTCTATCTCACCTGTTTCTATATCCACTTCCACTACTGCAATGTGTGTTCCAAATGGATAAGTGAAGTTTGAAGGGTCAAAAAATGTTTTCTCTTCCAGCCCGGGTTCCATTCCTTCAGGCATATCCCATGCAAAGTTGGCCGCTTTTGCAATCTCCTGGAATGTCTTCTGTTTCTGATTATCACCTTTTACAGAATAAACACCTTCATTGAATTCGATGTCATCCGCTTCCGCTTCGAGCAGATGAGCTGCGAGCAGTCTGCCCTTTTCCACCACTTTATCAGTAGCAAGTGCCACAGCGTTGCCACCGACTGCCAATGAACGTGAACCGTAAGTCCCCCAGCCCATTGAGACCGCACGTGTATCATTGAACACGAAATTGATATCTTCATACGGAATACCCAGTTTATCTTTGACGATCTGGCTGAAAGTCGTATCGTGTCCCTGGCCGTGCGGAGAAGTTCCTGTAAATACCGTCACTTTACCGGTCGGATGTACACGTACAGTGGAGTTTTCCCAGATACCGCCCTGGAATCCGATGCCTCCGGCAACTGTCGATGGTCCAAATCCGGAAAGTTCTACATAAGATGACAGGCCGATGCCGATGTACCTGCCCTGTTCCCTCAGTTCTTCCTGTTCTTTTCTGAGCGATTCATAATCTGCATTTTCCACGGCTCTTTCCAAAGCTTTTATATAGTCACCACTATCGTAGATCAGCCCTTGTGCGTTGGTGAACGGAAACTCTTCTGCCGATGCGAAGTTAATGCGTCTGACTTCGACCGGATCCATGTTGATTTCACGTGCAAAATCCTCAACGGCACGTTCCAGCATATATGTCACTTCCGGTTTGCCCGCCCCTCGATAGGAGTCTACAGACATCGTATTGGTGTACATACCGTAAGTCGTACATTGAGCCTTTGCTATTTTATATGCACCGGATAACATCAGGCCGAAGTCAATCGTCGGGTTGCCCGGTCCAAAAGTTGCCAGGTATGCGCCGATGTTTGCATGGTTCACGGCCCGTAATGCTGTAATTTTCCCTTCTTTAGTGCCCGCCAGCTCCAGGTCGACCATCATATCACGGCCTGCGTTCGCTGACTGAAAATGTTCATTCCTTGATTCAACCCACTTAACAGGCTGTTTCAAATCCATGGATGCATAGGAAACCAGTGCTTCATCAGGATAGACGCCGATTTTCCCTCCGAAACCGCCGCCCATATCTGCAACTTTTACCTGCAGTTTATGTTCCGGAAAATCAAGTACTTCAGATAACACCATTCTGTGAATGTGAGGGTTCTGGGAGCCGACATACAATTTCAATTCACCGTTCCCTGGATTGTACTGCGCCAGCGAATTTCTTGTTTCCATTGGACTCGGTGCCACACGCTGTGTATTATATGTGCCTTTTATGAGCACTTCAGCACTGTTCAGATCATCATCCGTCACTTCACCCGCCACATATTTGAAAGCCACATTGTTTGGCACTTCTTCATATATTTGTGGCGCATCCTCTTTACGGGCTTCTTTTTGATTCGAAATTGACGGCAGGGCTTCATACTCGACATCGAGCAGTTCCAGTGCATCTTCGGCAATGTACTTGCTTTCTGCCACTACCATCGCCACCCCGTCTCCTACATAGCGTGCCGTATTGATTGCGAGCGGGTACTGCTCTGTTTCAATCAGATTCATTCCCGGCACTTTCCATGACGTTGGGACAGGATTCAGTCTGCCTTCCAGGTCCTTGCCCGTGTAGACTGCTATAACTCCCGGATGTTCCAGTGCTTTGTCTTTATTTACACTGATTATATTTGCATGTGGATATGGGCTGCGAAGAATACTTGCATGAAGCAGACCCGGTATTTTCATGTCATCCAGATATAAGGCATTTCCCGTTATCAGCTTAGGATCTTCTTTTCTTTTGACTCTTTGTCCAACAAGTTTATCCATAAGTCAGGCCTCCCCTTTAACAGTGTTTTCCTCATTGATCATCCGTGCCGCACTTCTCACAGCATTGACTATGAATTCGTAACCTGTACAACGGCAGATGATGCCATCCAGGCCTTCGCGTATTTCTTTATCCGAAGGGTCCGGATTTTGTGTCAGCAGATCAATACTTGCCATCATCGCGCCCGGTGTACAGTATCCGCACTGAAGACCGTGCTCATCCCAAAATGCCTGTTGAATCGGATGCAGATTTTCAGTGCTCCCGATTCCTTCAACCGTTATCACCTCTGAACCGTCTGCAGCCGCCGCCAAAAGTGTACATGATTTTGTCGCTCTCCCATCGACTAAAATCGTGCAGTTTCCGCATTGACTCGTGTCACATCCGATATGTGAACCTGTTACATTTAAATGATCACGTATAAAATGAATAAGTAACGTCCTCGGTTCCACTTCAGCGCTTCTTTCAACTCCATTGATTGTAATTGTTACATTTACTGTCTCATTACTCATGATACGCACCCCCAAATATTTAGCTTTTAAACTGAAGATTCTGATATTTTATGTTAAAAATCATTAATGAACATTAAGCCGTCTTTTCCACCGCCTGTTTTTCAATATTTTTAAAGAACTGTCCAAGTACGACTTTTGCAACACCGCCAATCATACGCTGACCCACCGTAGCCATTAAACCTGTCGATGAAACATCTGCTTCACATGTCAGCTCGGTACCGTCTTCAAGTTCAGACAGACTCATTTTTGAGTCAGCACCAATTTCTCCAGGCTTCCCTTTAGCTTTGACCAGCAGCCTGTACGAGTCCGGCTCCATTTTATCTACCTGCTGGACATTTGCTGTGAATTCACCTTTGATGGCACCCATGTTGATTTTTAAAACTGCTTTATATTCTTCATCTCCGATTTCTTCAAAGACTTCACAATTTGGCAAAGCAGCTTGAAGAGCTTCGGGGTCTTGTATTGTATCCCAAACCTCTTGTTTAGAAAGATTTTTAAATTTATACTTATGTTTAATTTCCAATCTGCATCCTCCTCCTTAGTAAATACTTCCGCCCCGGTGTAAAAAAGCGTTTTCATATACTCGTAAAAAAATAT
>DEQG01000024.1:3355-5343 GCA_002360325.1 Salinicoccus sp. UBA3372
AAAGGCTTCTAACCGTTGAACAGGTGCGGTTTAGAAGCCTTTTTATTTTTTAAAATTCATATATCTACAGTTTGATTTGTGTCGTTTTGCCAACGGTCGGTATATTATTCAAATCCAAAGCCTGAATCATCGTGTTAAAATCTGCAGTGGATGTGTTTCGCAAGTAGAAAGTACATAAAAATGCAGAGGGTTGCCACCCTGTATTGTCCAGTTAACGTGATTTCGACAAATTCATGGGTCAATAAATTGATATTCGCTGACATGTCATTGTGGACGACAAACGCCCACGCTTTTGAGCGTGGGCGTTAACCTGTCATCGCTCCTCCTATGCACTTAGCATAAGAGGGTTCAATGATAAATATAAGTGCTTTTTTTCAAAGTGTCCTTGACACCGGGTCCACATTAAAAACCCCATCATAACAGTCTTTTTTTATTTGGCTTTTAGGCTTTTACATCATGCCCGGCATTCCGCCGCCCATGCCGCCACCCATGTCAGGACCGCCGCCATTTTCATCCGGAATATCTGCAACTACTGCTTCAGTCGTCAGGAACATCGCTGCTACCGAGCCTGCGTTCTGAAGTGCTGAACGTGTTACTTTTGTAGGGTCGACGATTCCTGCATCAACCATGTTCACCCACTCGTCAGTTGCAGCGTTAAAGCCGTAACCCATTTCCTGGGATTTAAGTTTTTCAACAATTACGGAACCTTCTAAACCAGCATTTTCAACGATCTGGCGCAACGGTGCTTCGAGCGCTTTAAGCACGATGTTGATACCCGTCTGCACATCGCCCGATTCCTGAAGTGCCGCAACTTTTTCATGAACTGACACCAATGCTGTACCACCACCGGAAACAATACCTTCTTCGACTGCTGCACGTGTTGAGTTCAATGCGTCTTCAATACGGAGTTTACGCTCTTTCATTTCAGTTTCAGTCGCAGCACCTACTTTGATTACTGCCACACCGCCTGAAAGTTTCGCAAGTCTCTCCTGAAGTTTCTCTTTGTCGAAGTTTGAAGTTGTTTCTTCAATTTGTGATCTGATCTGGCCGATACGTGCTTCGATATTATTTGTCTCGCCTGCACCTTCAACAATTGTCGTATCATCTTTGGATACGTTCACTCTTGAAGCGTTACCGAGCATATCGATTGTCGTATCTTTCAGTTCCAGTCCTAAATCTTCAGTGACGACCTGTCCGCCTGTCAATATAGCAATATCTTCAAGCATCGCTTTACGACGGTCACCGAAACCAGGTGCTTTAACAGCGATTGCCGTGAAAGTACCGCGCAGTTTGTTAAGCACGATATTCGCCATTGCATCGCCTTCAACATCGTCAGCGATGATCAGAATCGGACGTGACTGCTGAACGACCTGCTCCAACAGTGGCAGGATATCCTGGAAGTTTGAAATCTTCTTATCAGTAACTAAAATATAAGGATTTTCAAGATCTGCAATCATTTTCTCAGAATCTGTCACCATGTAAGGTGAAGTGTAACCGCGGTCAAACTGCATACCTTCCACTACTTCAAGTTCAGTTTTGAATCCGCGTGACTCCTCGATAGTGATTACGCCGTCTTTACCTACTTTTTCCATAGCTTCAGAAATATATTCACCTACTACAGGATCATCTGCTGAAATCGCACCGACCTGTGAGATGGATTCTTTGTCCTGAACCGGACGTGAAATATTCTGAAGCTCTTCGACAGCAGCTTCAACTGCTTTATTGATACCTGTACGGATACCTACAGGGTTCGCACCGCTTGTAACGTTTTTAAGACCTTCCTGGATCATTGCCTGAGCAAGAACAGTTGCCGTCGTCGTTCCGTCACCGGCAATTTCGTTAGTCTGGTTCGCTACTTCAGCAACCAGTTTTGCCCCCATGTTTTCATAAGCGTCTTCAAGTTCAATTTCTTTTGCAATTGTCACACCGTCATTTGTGATCAATGGGGATGTGAACTGTTTATCTAAAACAACGTTACGGCCTTTTGG
>DEQG01000024.1:5410-5637 GCA_002360325.1 Salinicoccus sp. UBA3372
GCATCTTCCGAAAATTTAATTTCCTTTGCCATTACTTTTGCCTCCTAAAAATTTGAGTTGTATTATTTTATCTTTTACTCAATGATTGCCAGAATTTCATTATCAGTTAAAATTAAATAATCTTTGTCTTCATGTTTTATTTCAGTACCGGCAAATTTGGAGTAAACCACTTTATCTCCTGCTTTTACCTCTACTTCTATACGAGTACCATTGTCCATAACTTTACC
>DEQG01000015.1:0-10226 GCA_002360325.1 Salinicoccus sp. UBA3372
TTTTTCTAATAGATTGATACGTTTAGTTTTTAATTGCTTTTCTGACCTTGTTTTCACCATTGAAGAATAATAAGCCGAATACGATACATATCGTCAAACTGAGCACTAGATAAATGATCACCGGCAAATTGCTGACACTGTCTGAAATCAGCCAGAAATAGAACATCTGGATTAAATATATATGATAGGATGCTTTCCCCATTTTAACCAATAGTCTGCTGAGCGGATTACCTGCTGTGAACTGATATGCTTTGAGCCCGATGATGACCAGTAATAACGTCCAGAAATAAGATGGTGCATGCTGACTCTGCCAATATCTTTCAACGAAGAAATTCCATTCCTCATAATACACACCGGCGATATAGACTGCACTCATAATTGCTAAAGGAATCAACCATTTATAGTTTATTTTTCCGGGGTTCAGAGATAACCAGACGCCTAAAACTAAAACAAATACATAACGAACGATGATTACTCTGTAAACACTCCCCGGGACATCAATCATCATGCAGATGACATCCAGCAATATACTGATAATGAATAGAATAATCGTTCCGGCAGCCAAATTCTTTTTCATCAGCAAATATATTAAAGGTAATAACAGAGTCGCCTGTATAATTACAAGTATGAAGTAACTCCCCGGCCCCCATCCGCCGGTGAACAATGATGTAACCAAGGTCGTAAAACTCAACCCGTCCAATATTAAATAATGTGCGATGACCTGGAGAATCCATATAAAAAGAAATGGATAGACCAGTCTCTCAACCTTGCTGTAAAGAAAAGAAAAATTATAAAACTGATCCAGACTTACATAACCTCTCCGTTGGAAAGATTCTGCAGTATTATATCCCGCCAGCAATAGAAATACAGGCACGGCCTGCCAGATATAAAAGGGAGATAGAATGGCAAGAAGCATTTCATCAGTCAGGCTGTGAATTAAAATTACAGCAACGATTGCCAGTCCCTTTATGATGTCAATGTTATAATTACGTTTCTTCATTTTTGTCTCCTTGTGATTAATATGTATCGCAATCATATATTAATTTATACAATGTGACAATTGACTCTATCATAGACCGCTTTCAATTGTCATTCATCCTTCGGTTTCAAGAGCAATCATATGTAAATTGTACATTCTTCCCAGTTCATTAAAAAATGACTGACCGGAAACAGGAACACGGTCCTATTTGTTAATATTTTAATTTGTGATATATTTAACTTATAATGCACTTTCAATTCAGGGAGGTGAAATTATGGATTTCAAAAAGTATTTGATGGCCGGCGGTCTTTCTTTAGTGCTGGTTCTTGGTGCATGCGGCGGTGATAATGAAGAGACTGACGATGGTGCAACAGAAGAAGAATCGACAGAAGAAGGAGCTGATGAAGGTGCTTCAACAAGCGATGTCGACGCAGAAGGTGTCGCACAGAGCTCATGTGCTTCATGTCACGGTGAAGACTTCTCCGGCGGTATGGGACCAGCGCTTGAGGGCACTTCTTTAAGTGAAGAGGAATTTACAGATACCGTAAGAAACGGTCAAAATTCCATGCCGGCATTCAGCGAGGACCAGGTCAGTGATGAAGAACTGACAGCGATGTATGACATGTGGTCTGAATAGGCAGAATTTACTTGACTGACAAAGAGAGAGACGGCCGATTTTAAGCTGACTGTCTCTCTTTTAATTATTTAACTTCACGTACTTCTTTAACCAGATTGGGGAAAAGTGAAAAGCCGTCCACTTCCATATACGATTTCTTGTGGGCATATGCAACTTCAAGTTCCTGATTCAGAGTTTCTGCAGTATATTTCTCCGTCTCGAAAATCTCTTTCTTTCCCGACGTGTAAACAATCTCTATCTTATTCATAATCCAACCTCTTATCTTCAAAATATCATTTTAATATTATCACAAAATTGACATCTGTGGATTTTAATCGATTTGTTTTTCTTTCAGTCTGGCCAATGTATCGATTGCACCCTGGCTCATTACATCGATGCCGTATTTGAATGCATCTTCATTCACTTTGAAAGATGGATTGTGAAGTGGTTTCTGCCCTTCTCCAACCGAAGTGCCGAGCCAGTAATATACGCCCGGATATTTCAACAGAAATCTGCCGAAGTCTTCTCCCGCCAGACTCGGTCTGTAAGCGGGCACCGATTCTTCACCGTACAGATTTACTGCGGTCTGCCGCATCTGCTCCGCCCATTCGGCTGAATTGACTGTTGCCGGGTAACCGTCCAGATATTCGATTTCCACTGTTGCCCCCATCGCCTCAACAACATTTCCGACAACACTATGGAATCTTTCCTTGATCAAAGTTTTCACATCATTGGACTGCGTACGGATTGTCCCGACAATTTCAGCTGTTTCTGCAATGACGTTATGCTGGGTGCCTGCCTGAAACTTGCCGACGGTCACGACGGACGGCTCATATGGATCGGCGTTTCGGCTGACGATGGTCTGCAGTGCATTGATTACCTGTGAGCCGACAATGATTGCGTCCACTGTATCATGCGGCATGGAAGCATGTCCGCCCGATCCTTTGATAACCAGTTTGAAACGGTCGGAGTTTCCCATGATCGGTCCGGCCATGATGCCGAACTTTCCGGCAGGGATTGACGGCCATACATGCTGGGCAATGAGGACATCCGGTTCTCTGCCGTCAAATATGCCCTCATCCATCATCCTCTGTGAACCGCCGGTCGGTGACTTTTCTTCTGCCGGCTGAAATATCAATAATACTTTTCCATGAATCTCTTCTCGGCGGCTGAGCAGTACTTTTGCTGCCGCAATCAGCATGGATGTATGCGCATCGTGTCCGCACGCATGCATTACACCGTCGACTTCCGAGCTGTATTCGACACCTGAGGTTTCATGAATCGGCAAAGCGTCAATGTCGGCGCGCAGCCCGACGATGCCGCCCTCATGCGCTCCTTCGATAATACCGAGGACACCTGTTCCTGCAAATCCCTTTTCAAAGGGGATATCCAGTTCAGCCAACTTCTCCTGTATCCGTTTCGAAGTATTGAATTCTTCATCACTCAGTTCCGGGAATCTGTGCAGTTCTCTTCTGAATTGAATCGCATCTTCTACAATCTTATTAAAATCCATTATGATCCGTCCCTTCAACCATCATTGGAATTTTATTTTAAATAGTAATCGATATTCTCACCGTCAAAATCAAAGCCGATATAATCCTTGCCGTTTTCGAGCATCCATTCAATATTTTTATAATCCACTGTCTTCTTTTCACCCGCCGCTTTGAGCGGTCCGTTTAAATTCAACTGCAGTACGTGACGATATTTCCCGCCGTACATGATTCTCGTATTCACTATTTTGAAGCCAAGTCTGAATTTATCTTTTAAACTTGGAATATTTGTCGGCAGCACCGTGGTCAATATATGTTTGAAACGGCCGTCCGCCCGTACACGCTCAATCAGCTGTCTGCCGAGTTTCATCTGCATGCCCTGTCCTCTGTAATCCGGGTGGATAAAAGAGATTTCAGAGTAGATCACCTGTGTTCTATCTGAAATTCCGCCGTCTTCAGCCAAATGCTCAGGATCATCCAGCGGAGGAATGTACATTGCACGGATGGCTTTAAGTTCCTGATTTTCATAAACGCCTATAATGAACTCATGTTCTATCATCTCCGTAAATTCAGGCTGGTCTATCGTCTCCAGAATCATCTTATCCTGCAGATCGTCGTATACGAGTGCCTGCAATTTCATAATGTCATTCAAATCATCCGTAGTCAGTTTTCTTATTTCCACCTGTTCACCCCATCTCTAAACGAGTTAACAACTTTAATACATTTTTATAAAATTTTTGTGAAACACGTTTACATTTCTGCACACGGGATATAATAATTACGAGGAGTTGGTGTATCATGACAATCATAGTCAAGTATAGTGACACCAAGAATAACAAGACCCGTTATCACCTGATTTCAAATCCGCGTGATACTGAATATATTAAACAGCACTATATTAATAAAGAAAGTCATTCCAAAAATATCGGGCAGAAAATGCTCGAGTTCATCTATCCGAGTCATACAGAGAGATTCCGGATATATGAATTGAACTACAGAAGACACTCATAAGTGTCTTCTGTTTTTTTATCAAGTATTCATCTTAAGCCAGCTGAACATGAGATCCAGCCACTGGCTCGCCCTGTCATCCACTTTTCCTGTCAGCTCCGTACCGAGGCTGAGACCGTGTTCTCCGTGCTGGAATGTGTGCAGTTCCCAAGGCACCTGGTGGTTGTCAAGCACTTTTGCGAAATCCAGGGAGTTCTGGATAAATACAAGCTGATCTTCCATCGTATGCCATATGAATGTCGGCGGTGTGTCTTTGGATACATAGTCCTTCAGGCGGGTCAGACGGACAATCTCTTCATCCGGTTCCGCACCGTATATCATTCTGGATGCCATCTCCATAAACCGTGGATCACCCATACCTCTTTCTTCCGCAATTTTTTTATTCAGCATATAGTCCAGTATAGGATAGCTGAGTACCTGGAAATTTGGACGGAACCATCTGTTCTCTGTTCCAACGGCTTCTTTCAGCCAGTCACTCGACCAATGTACACCGAGGCTCGCAGCAAGATGTCCGCCTGCTGAAAATCCGGCTACACCGATACGGTCCGGATCAATATTGAACTCGTGGCAATTTTCCCTTATGAACGTCATCGTCTGCGCAAGTTCTTTCAGCGGCGTCGGAAATTCCGAGCCGAGTTCCTTGTCATCTTCGACCATACTTGCAAGTTGATAAAGTTCATCACGCTCCGGCGTTCTGCCCTCTTTTTCTATCGCACTGCCGATCGTCGAATAATTCAATATGAATACATGGTAGCCCTGCGCAAGAAACTGGTAGGCAATCGGTTCCGCTTCTCTTTTGGATATGTACATATAACTGCCGCCCGGACAGATTACCACTGCCGGATGCCCTTTTGCGGTCTTTTCACGGGCACCGAGCATCATCGTCACTTCTGCATGATGCTCACCTATATAAAAACTTTGTAAATTCATCAACTTGCCCCTCTCATCATAAAAATCTTTATTTATCAATTCTAATATTAGCATATAATTTTATATATACACAAAGGACAAATCTTGTCCTGATAGGCATTTCATAAACTAAATGTTAGTATGATGAATGTGGAAAGAAATGATGAAGGAGTAATGAGCAATGAGACAGATTAACAGATTCTCACGAGAAAATGGATTTAAGACACTGCCGGGCACCTCCATCGCCACGCTGTCGAAAGATGAGGTGAAATTCCGCATTACGAGACAGGCTGAAAATAAATATAAGCTGACCATTTCAGAACGCGGAGAAATTTTAACAGAACCGACATACCATACGAGTGAGCATGAAGTCATCGATGAAATCAAAAAATTCATCAGCCGGTGATCAGCTAAAGTACTGATTTTATAAAGAGATTTGAATTTACAGCGATAGTGTTATCATGTGATTAAACAATATATTTTTGGGGTGACGAAAATGGGAAAGATTTTTATGATTCGGCACGGATTGACTGAGTATAACAAAGCGTTGCGTTTACAGGGGTCAAGTGATATACCGCTCAATGAAGCCGGACTTCTGCAGGCAAAAACTGCATCTGAATTTCTTAAAGATGAAAAATTTGATGTAATACTTTCAAGCCCACTGTCACGTGCCCATGCGACTGCTGAAATCATCAATGAACATCATGACTTAAAAATACATAAGATGAATGAATTGAAAGAGCAGTATTTCGGGCAGTTTGAAGGGGAACATATTGAAAATATACGTCTGAAATATCCGGAAGGTGACATTCCCGGCGTGGAAACATTCGATTCACTGGCTGAAAGAACGTCAAAAGTGATTAAATATATCGAAGAGAATCATTCGGAGGAGAATATATTGATCATTGCACATTCAAGAACGATCAAATCCATCCTCTCTTTATATACTGATGAGATACATATGGTATTTACCAAACTCGACAATTGTTCTTTAAGCATCATCGAATCGGACGGTGTCGGATGGAAAGTACTGGATTATAATATAAGCACATTATCATAAATAAGTTTAAAAATGGCCGGATGGAATTGATTGGTTCCATCCGGCCGTTGCTGTATAAAATATAAATTTTAACGTCTTTTTATCGGCAGTACTTTTAAATATGTGACCATCCGCCATATCCATTCAAGCGGACCGAATCTGAACACTTTCATCCAGAAATGACTGTAAATCACCTGCACTGCAAATACCGCCAGCACTATCGGTATGAAGTAGACCGCATCCACTCTGTTGAACAGGTTGAAGCCGTAAAAGATGATCAGCATGATGATCGTCTGCATGATGTAGTTCGTCAGCGCCATCTGGCCGACAGGCTGCAATACATTGACGATTGCAGGCAATTTTCTGACGATGATCAGAAATAATGCGATATAGCCGAGTGACATCAGCGGTCCGCCCATCGTCGAACTGAGCGTTGACAGCAACGCCCATGCCGGGTCGAGCGATTGGTAAGTCACTGCATATCCAGTCATTATTTTAATAGGAAGGCCGACACCTATGCCGACCGCAGCCACTTTGTTAATGAGACCTTTATTTTCTTCAAGATTATTAAAGATGCCTCTTTGTGCCGCATATAATCCAATCAGAAAGACAGCGAGCACGTTCGGTACGACAAAAACACTATTCATCAGACTGATGCCGAGAAATGTCGAGTTCAAAATAATCAGTTCAGAATAGCTGCCGCCATGAATCGTTTCCGTCATATCAAATGGAAGAGGAAATGCTCCTTCTACCGGCATATTCACACCAAATAATAAAATGGACATCAATATCAGGAAGACTGAGAAAACAGCCAGTATTCCGATACCGATGATCAGATTGATTTTCGGACGCAGCTTAAAGAAAAATAATAGAAGTACCCCGGCCACCGCATATGTCCATAAAATATCCCCGTACCATAACAGCACACCATGCATTATACCAAAAATGAGGAGCATGCCCATCCGGCGCATAAACAGTATATTGGTCGACTGGACTTTATTTTGCGCTCTTGTTAAAAATATATAAAACCCGAGACCGAATAAGAATGAAAACATCGTATAAAAATTAGTTGTGACGAAAGTATTGATGAAGAATATCGACCATTCGTTATACTGTCCTGTAAATCTCTCCGTCACCCGCTGCTCCATGCCGTCCTGCATAACCGGCGTCGCAAAGGACATGATATTCATCATTAATATGCCGAGCAGCGCAAAACCTCTGATGCCGTCGATTTCATGAATTCTTTCCGAATATGAAATCGGTTGATAGTTATTCCACAAGAACCTCACCTCTGTTTAACTTTATGAGCATTGAATCACTTTATTCCCAATTTAAAATAAAAAAACTGAACAGTCGATTAAACCGTTCAGTTCATTTTTACCACACTGCCAAAGATGCCAGGTCCACCGACTGTCCTGTAAAGTATGCATAGACGTAGTAGACGACCAGCCCGATCACCGGCAGAAATACGAAAGCAAAGACCAGAACTCTTAAAAATCGTGTAAATATCGAATATAAAATATTAAGCGCTATAAGCGAACCGACTGCTATCAAAACGTTTATAAAAGTAAATTCGATATTTGCCAGTTCGAAGTAATTCATTAAAAATATGGACAGGAACCCGAGTCCAATATATATGATGATTCTGAGTATCATAAACATCCCTCGCTTTTCATTCCACTTGATTATACAATTTTTTATCTTCTTTTACTAATATAGCGAATGCCAGACCGACCAGTATAATGAAGAAACTGAGCCACGGGGCGAAACTGATATCGAAACGGCTGATGAAAATACCGCCGATGACAGCACCGATACCGATACCAAAGTTCAGACCCGACATATTCCAGCTGAAGACGCTCGCAGCCGAGCCGTCGACATTATCGACCAGACCCGCCTGCACTGCCGGACTTGTACTCCATTGGAAGAGGCTCCAGATGAACAGGTTGATATAGAACAGAATCGGAGTGCTGTACAGCAGCGGCATGGCAAGCATCGTCAGTGAAAATAAAATCATCATCGTAATGATTGTTCTTCTGGAACCGAACCGGTCCACCAGATTTCCACCGAGGACCGTCCCGGCCATTCCACCGGCACCCGCGATGAACAGAGCGATTGAAACATTTTCGATTGTAAATCCGTTGGAGGTCATGAGTGGAGAAATATATCCGAGTACTATGTAATTACCGATCAGCACAGACATTGTCACCCCGATATATAAAACCACATTCCTCATATTTTTAATATGCGTTTTTGTCGTACTTTCTTTATTTTCCGATTCCTTGTCTGGAACCAGCAGCATAAGACCGATTCCCACTAATATGGAAAGGATGATGACAAGGAGGAATATGATCCTCCATCCAAACAGTGTACCGACCAAAGTTCCTATCGGTATCCCGAACACATTCGCAGCCGAGAACCCCATATATACGAGCGCAATCATTTTTCCTCTGATACTCGGCTCTGACAACACGACGGTCATATCCAATATTTTGACAATGAAGATGGCAGCTGCCATCGCTGTCACCACTCTGCCGAAGGCGAGCATCAGAAATGTGTCGGATAATCCGAAAATGACGTTACCGAATATGAATACGACCAAAGAAATTAAAATGACAGGCTTCGGTTTATATTTTTCTGTAAGCTTTACCAATACCGGACCAAAAATCGCAAAACTTACTGCGTAAACAGTGATCAGCTGACCTGTCACAGCGACACTGATTCCTAAATCGTCACTCATCAGTTCGAGTATTCCGGAAATGATCAGTTCCATCATACCGAGTAAAAATACACCGACTGTAAAAGTGATCAATAATTTTTTATTCACATTATCACCTTAAACCTTTAAAAATAATCAACTTGAGTATTATACAATATTTATGAGGCAAATAAAACTTAATCTAATATTCAAACATGTTAAAATAGAATAAAGGAAGGTGTTCCATGAAAAAATTAATATTTCTGATGGCGGCCGTCAGTTTTATATTGATCGGCTGCGGCGACAATGAAAGTGATGATCTGGAAAGTTTATATGAAGCATTCAGCAGAAACCATGAAGAGCTTAGAAATGACATGGAACGTGAACTGGAAGATATCAGAAATTCGGATGATCGTGAAAGTCAGGTCGACATTTATTATAATAACCTCGTACCAAAATTCGATGACTTCAAATCGGTGATCAATAATTATGAATTCGGCGGCACCGATCATCTTGAACTGCAGGAATCGATGCTTGATTACATCAATACTCTGGAAACATTGACGAAACGCTACGGAGAGTTCAATTTGAATTTCTATGTATCCAATCCTATGGATGACGACAGTTTTTCAGAATCATTCGAACAAGATCTTGAAGAAATCCAAATGCTCGAGGACAATATCGACACCAAATTCAATTCAATAGAAGAACAGTACGAACGTATAAGAGATGAATAAAAGACCGGAGGCGGCCTTTTATTCACAGAATATATTAATGAAATTACGGTGGGTCATCTTTTCAGTGAACTCTGTGCCGTATCGTTCCTGAAGGCTGTTGACGAGGTTCTGGAATTCGCCTGCGTGCCGCAGGCCGTTTAAATATGTGTCAATGCCGTCAAAATCGGAACCTATGCCGATATGATCCGTACCGCCGAGTTTTATGATTCGGTCGATATGAGGAAACAAATCTTCAATTTCAAGCGCTCCGTCATTGATGAACATCGGGCAGAAAACGATATTGACCATACCGTTTCTGTCGATGACCTGCGTAATCTGTTCATCTGTCAGATTACGCGGATGATCATATATCCCGCGTGCATTTGAGTGGCTTGCAAATACTCTGTCCGCTTTATCTATGATATCGTTGAAGCCCGGAATATTTAAATGGCTCACATCGATGAGCACATCATTGTCATTGCATACTTTGATCACCTCGGCGCCGAAGTTCGACAGACCGGCACCTCTCGACTCACCCACACCGTCCGCTACCAGATTGGCGTTATTCCATACAAGACCGAGAGACAGTACACCCAGCCGGATCAGTGTCCGCAGTTTCATCAGATCGTTACCGAATGCATCCGATCCTTCAAGTGTTAAAACTGCTCCGGTTTCATGCGGCTTCAACTGTTTTATATCTTTCAGGTTTTTAATATGCACCATATTTTCCTGAGTAAGCACTTCATTATAAAAAGCATCCACCTGTTCAAG
>DEQG01000015.1:10373-16519 GCA_002360325.1 Salinicoccus sp. UBA3372
GTTGAATGTTCATCCATAAATCCTCTTGAATTTCTGCTGTAACTCTGCAGTTTCAACAACGCATCGCAATGTGTATCAATAATCTTCATCAGTACTCCCCCTTCATCAAATATTATACAGACAATCGAAAATCTCGCAAAAGTTAAACATATACATTATGAAATAATGATTGAATTAATATTAGACAGAGTATAAACTGTAAATGAGTAATGAAAACGTTTTCTTGTATTTTCACTGTTTACTTTACAATTATGAATTGTATAATTTAATTAAAGGTAGGGATATTTATGAACAAAACTGCAACTTTATTAAAATTTTTAATACCATCTTTAATTGGTATATTCATGTTCCTGTTCCCCCTGACAGATGCGGACGGTAATACAACGATACCGATTGCATATTTGGCAGGATTATTGCTGGACTTGCTGGGACATGAATCAGCTTTACTCATAATTACCATTATAATCACTTTGGCTGCTATTCTGACAGTCATTTTCAGCTGGATACATAAACCAAATTCACAAATGCTGGCTGATATGTTTTCTGTTACACCTGTCTGGGTGGGGACAAGACTTCTTGGTGCGATATTCGTATTATTGACTTATTTTGAACTCGGACCTGAAGTCGTCACTTCCATGGGCACGGGCGGCATGATCCTTAACGATCTGATGCCGACATTATTATCGGTGTTCTTATTTGCCGGAATACTGCTGCCGCTGTTACTGAACTACGGGCTGCTTGAATTTGTAGGTGCGATTTTCACGAAGGTGATGAGACCTTTATTCACACTGCCCGGACGCTCAACCGTCGACAATCTGGCTTCATGGGTCGGAGACGGGACAGTCGGTGTCCTTTTAAGCAGTAAACAATATGAAGATGGATATTATACAAGAAGAGAAGCAACAGTCATTGCGACAACCTTCTCTGTAGTTTCCATCACGTTTACAGTGGTCATTTTAGATTTGATCGGTCTGATGAATTATTTCGGAGTATTCTACCTGACAGTATTGATCGCCGGTCTTGCTGCGGCATTCATCATGCCGAGAATACCCCCTCTGTCCAGAATAGAAGACACATATCACCGTGAAGACAGAGAACTGAATGAAGTGATACCTGAGGGCTACAACCCGTTTACATGGGGTTACCGTCAGGCTATGGAAAAAGCTGAAAAAGCTGATGGCTTTACAGATTATTTGAAAGACGGATTGAAGACAGTCGGAGATATGTGGTTTGCAGTACTGCCGATTGTAATGGCTATTGGTACACTCGGTACGATTGTCGCTGAATACACACCTGTATTTACATGGATCGGTGCGCCATTTGTACCACTGCTGGAGCTGGTGGGAATAGAAGAGGCACAGGCAGCATCCGAAACACTGTTTATCGGATTCACAGACATGTTTCTGCCGGCAATTTTAATTGAAACGGTTGCTTCGGACATGACAAGATTTGTAGTCGGTGCCCTGAGTATCACGCAGCTGATCTACTTATCAGAAGTCGGCGGTGTCATCCTGGGTTCCAAAATACCTATCGGGCTTGGTAAGCTGTTCATCATCTTCTTACTGAGAACAGCAATCACATTGCCAATCATCATCGTGATTGCACACATTATTTTTTAAACACATATTAATAGCCGGGATACGGATCATCGTATCCCGGCTATATCTTTTATTTGAAATATCTGATATTTTTATTAATATACACCATTAATATACATTCCGCGAATGAGTTAGAAAATATATATATTCTACAAGGAGTGGTTATGATGAGTTCGAAGTCTGAGAAACATTACACTACAAGAAACATGATTGGCCTGATGCTCGGCCCTGCGCTGTTTGCCCTTGCCTATTTCTTAATTCCTGAAAGTATTTTAGCTTATGAACCAAGAATTGTTTTAGGTGTGACGCTTCTTGTGGCAACTTACTGGGTCACAGAACCTATACCTCTGGCAGCAACTTCTTTGATTCCGTTAGTTTTAATACCTGCTTTTTACGGGGCAGGCATAGAAACCATTGCACCAGCTTATGCAAGTCCAGTCATCTTCATGTATGGCGGTGGTTTCGTCATCGCCCTTGCCATTGAAAAATGGAACTTACATAGGCGGATTGCTCTGAACATCATTAAGATGATCGGTTCTGAAAGCAACCGGATGATTTTGGGTATTTTAATCGCCACTGCGGGTATTTCAATGTTCGTATCCAACGCAGCCACTGCCCTGATGATGCTGCCTGTGGCAGTCGCTCTGATCAATGAAGTCCAGGACAAGCAGATTTTAGAGGGAGAGAATTTTAAGAAATTCTCCAAAGGCATCTTGCTGACTGTTGCCTACTCCGCCACTATCGGGGGTCTGGCCACGCTTGTCGCAGCGGTTCCTAACGCGTTGCTTGCCGGTATTGCCAGTTCACAATTAGACCGTGAAGTCACGTTTGCAGAATGGTTCTTTTTCGCAGGACCTGTTGCCATAGTGATGCTGGTCATTTTGTATTTCTATTTAACAAAGGCACAGTTCAAAATCAATAAGACCGAAGAAAAATCTGGCACCATGGATTTTATTAAAAATGAGCTTGAAGAAATGGGAAAGTTCACTGCTGATGAAATGAAAGTTGCGGCTGTATTTCTTATTACTGTAATATTGTGGATTGTTTCTCCATTTATCATAAGCGTTCCATTCATACCAGAACCTGTAGGGTTGTTTTTTGAAGGTTTGCACGACGGGACAATAGCCATGTTTGGTGCAGTCCTGCTGTTCTTACTTCCAAGCTCCAGAAAAGGAGAACGTATATTGGAATGGGAGAACATGCGTGATTTGCCATGGGGTGTTCTTATCCTCTTCGGCGGTGGTATGGCACTTGCAGAGGCATTCGGTGCCTCTGGCCTGAATGACGCCATCGGTGACGTATTAGGATTATTGGAAGGACTGGAATACTTCTTCATCCTGCTGCTCCTAGTCGTATTTATATTGAGTCTGACTGAAATATTGTCCAATACTGCAGTGTCGAACCTGGTCCTGCCGCTCACTGTCGGACTGGGAGTCGCAGTCGGCATCGATCCGCTTCCGCTTATGGCAGCAGCTGCACTCGCAGCAGGTTCATGCTACATGCTGCCCGTTGCCACTCCGCCGAATACGGCAGTATTCAGTGCCGGCTATTTAAATATAGGTGATATGGCAAAGGCAGGCGTATGGCTGAACATCATATCCGTTATAGTGATTACTCTTGCAGTCTACTTCTGGATGCCGATAGTATTCAGTTTCTAATATGTAAAGAGAGGACAAGAAATTAATCTCGTCCTCTCTTTTTTGTTCCGCTTATTTGATTCTGGTGATTTCAGCTGATGGTGTAACGAGCATGTCTGTCGAATATTCTCATATACTCGTATTCCGGCTTCTGAAAACGAGCAACTCCATCACATACCCCAACATACTCGTCTACACTTAATAATGCATACTCTACTTATTATATGTCACCATGTGGTATTTCTTTTTACCGCGGCGGATGACTGTGAATTCTCCATCCAGTTTGTCATCTGCCGTCATTACATGATTGACGTCCTGCTGACGTTCGCCGTTTATATAGATTGCTCCGTTGTTGATGTCTTCTCTCGCCTGTCTGCGTGATGATGAGATTTTGGTTTCGGCAAGGACATTGACCAGATTTTCATCTTTGCCGTCGAAGTTTGCAGTCGGCACGTCTTTAAATGCATCTTTCACTTCATTTGAAGTCAGTGTTTTTATTTCACCATTGAACAATGCTTCTGTAATTCTCTTCGCATCTTCAAGCGCTTCTTCTCCGTGAAGGAACTTTGTGATTTCTTCTGCGAGAGTTTTTTGTGCTTTACGCAGGTGTGGTTCTTCAGCCACTGATTTTTCCAGTGCTTCGATTGCTTCTCTGTCGAGGAACGTGAACAGTTTCAAGAACTTGATGACGTCCGCATCGCTCTGGTTCAGCCAGAACTGGTAAAATTCATATGGTGAAGTTCTTGCCGGATCCAGCCATATGTTCCCTGATTCCGTCTTACCGAACTTCTTGCCGTCGGCTTTTGTGATCAGAGGTATCGTCAGACCCTGGGAATCGTTTTCACCGTACATTCTTCTCATCAGATCCAGTCCGCTCGTGATATTGCCCCACTGGTCGGAACCGCCGATCTGCATTTTAACATTATAGTTTTTGTTGAGATGTCCGAAGTCTATTGCCTGAAGAATGGTGTACGTAAATTCTGTATACGAAATGCCTGTGTCCAGACGGGACTGGATTGCATCTTTGCCGAGCAGGTAGTTCAGCCCGACATGTTTGCCGTAATCTCTCAGGAAGCTGATTAATGAGATTTCTTTCAACCAGTCTTTGTTATTTACAAGGACCGCACCGTTTTCATCATTGAAATCAAAAATTCTGCCCATCTGCGCCTTGATTCCATCAACGTTCCCGTCGATCTGATCTTCTGTCAGAAGTTTTCTTTCTTCCGCTTTGAATGAAGGGTCCCCAATCATGCCGGTTCCACCGCCGATAAGCACCACCGGGCGGTGTCCAAATTTCTGGAAACGTCTTAATGTCAGGAACGGAACGAGATGGCCGATGTGCAGACTGTCTGCCGTAGGATCTGCCCCGCAGTATATCGATACCTGTTCGGTATCCAGTAATTCAGTGATTTTTTCTTCATCGGTCATCTGGTAAATAATACCACGGTACTTCAAATCTTCTAATAATGCGTTCACAATAATTCCTCCTGATTTTTAAAATAAAAAAACACCCCACTAAATATAGTATGGGTGCAGCGCACGGTACCACCAAACGGTTTCACTCTCGGATAAATATCATCCTGATTTCTGAATTTTTCGTATGGGTGTATTCACAAACTATCCGTCACTGGTTTTCACCATCCACCAGCTCTCTTAATCAGGATAAATCCGCTACTTCTCCCACTATTCAGAGGGTATTAAATTAATTTAATAGTAACATCTTCATTATAAAAGTCAACTGCCTGACTATTCGCCGGCATAGAATATGATGTGATAAATTTATCACTATTTACTCTTGCAAGGGTTGATATCACTATCTATAATGATTTTATATATGGTATAATGTCCGTTGATAGGAGGTCCACATGAAGAAGAATATTAAAGAGTTTTTTGATAATATTAAGAAGATTTTTACGAAGGAGGAACCGAAAGGCGACAAGGATTCGGTAACCGGTAATACCTTCAAGGAAAAATTTTCAAATATAAACAGCCGAATTAGAAATGCTGGTTCTCCAGTCAGAGTCGCTTTTTTCACTACATATGAAACTGCCTGGAATATTGTATTATTTATCATATTGGCATTTTCATTATTAGGCCTTCTGGCTTTCAGTGTCGGCCTGGGCTATTTCGCAGCTCTCGTCAACGATGAAGAGGTCCAGTCCAACGATGAACTGGTTGTTGCACTGACTGAAATGACGGAAAGTTCGACCGTTGCATTCGGCACCGGTGAATCGCTCGGTACACTCCGTGCGGATCTCATCAGAGAAAGAGTCGACTATGAGAACATCAATCCTTATGTTGTCGACGCTGTCGTCGCAACTGAAGATGAGCACTTCTATGAACATAACGGTATTGTGCCAAAAGCATTCATGCGTGCTGCGCTCCAAGTCTTCGCCGGCGGCGATGACGGTACAGGCGGCAGTACGCTGACTCAGCAATTGGTTAAAAACCAGCTGCTTACAAATGAAACGACTTTCGACAGAAAAGCTGTCGAGCTGCTTCTTGCTTTCCGGGTGGAAAAACTGCTCGATAAAGATGAAATCATCGAAGCGTATCTAAATGCCGTTTCATTTGGACGCAATGCCAATGGACAGAATATTGCAGGTATACAGGCAGCTGCAGAAGGTGTTTTCGGAAAAGATGCCAGTGAGCTCAACCTCGCTGAAAGTGCATTTTTAGCAGGTATGCCGCAAAACCCATATGCATACACCCCATTTATGCAGGGCGGCGATGTCAAGAATGAAGATTATCTGCAGTATGGTAAGAACAGGCAGACATTCGTCCTCGACCGTATGTTATTGGAAGGTAAGATTGATCAGGAAGAGTACGACGAAGCTGTCGAATATGACTTATATGCGAACTTGACAGACAGTGTCGTTGTTCCAAATCAGAACTATCCTTTCTTAACAGA
>DEQG01000092.1:0-6022 GCA_002360325.1 Salinicoccus sp. UBA3372
TTCCATCCGGAAATCTTCGTGAAATCCGGACAGATCAGTGCAGGACACAAGTTCCATCCGGAATTTCTCTCAAAAACGGGACAGAATAGGGTGCGAGTCCATTTCCATCCCAATCCCACATAAAAAACCGGACAGAAATGGCAATTGCCACGTTCTGTCCGGTCGCCAAACTCCAAAACTCGAAATTATCTTATCCAAGTGCTTTAGTAATATTCGGCACGACTTGTTTTTTACGGGAAACGACGCCTTTCAGCAATGCTGTATCTTCATCCAGTGCCACGTCGAATGCTTTTTCGATTACGCCGGCTTCTGAACCGAGTGCGATGACTGTTGAATCTGATTCCAGAATGTTTGTGATGACGAGTACGAACAGGTCGTATCCTTCAGCTTCAATCTCTTTTTCTGCAGCTTCGGTCAACTCTGATTTACGCGCCAGGACCTCATCCACATCGACAACATTGATCTGTGCAATACGGGTGGTTTTAGGTCCCATCTCAAATGATTTCGCATCTCCTGTAATCAGTGCTTCAGCAGATTTGTCTTTAGTTGAGGCGCCTGCTTTCAGCATTTCAATACCGTATTCCCCCGGGTCGACTTCAGCGATTTTCTGCAGCGCCTCACCGGCAGCAGTATCTTCATCCGTTGTCGTCGGTGATTTATAAAGCAGGGTGTCGGAAATGATTGCGGATAACATGAGTCCCGCCATTTCACGGCTGATTTCCAAATCATTTTCCTTATACATTTTGTGGAGGATTGTCGCCGTACATCCGACAGGTTCTGCCCTGTAGCAGAGTGGTGATTCTGTCTGGAAGTTTGCAATGCGGTGGTGGTCCACAACTTTTAAAATATTTGCCTGTCCGATGTCTTTGGCGGACTGCTGGAATTCATTGTGGTCGACCAGGATGACATCATCGCCTTCGCCGACACTTTCAATCAGTTCAGGTGCGCCGACATTGAAGTGGTCCAGTGCATATTGTGTTTCCGCGTTGACTTCGCCAAGGCGCGTGGCGACGACATCGCTGCCTAATTTAGTTTCAATATCTGCAAGTACGATCGCAGAAGTGATTGTATCCGTATCCGGGTTTTGGTGTCCAAAAATTTTAACTGCCATTATGAAACTCCTTTTCAATGTATGATAATTTTATTTTAACATTAGAAACATGGACTTGCTATGGTTCAACTGTCGCGCCGAGAGTATTTTTAAAGTGCTCCAGGCTCACTTTGTGGCCGTCTGGGCTGAACGATGCGACACATGATTCAGGGACGATGATGCCGTACCCTGAATTGTAGGCGTCGACGGCTGTGTGCATGATGCAGATGTCCGTCACTACACCGGTCAGAACGACGGTGTCGATGCCCCGTTCCTGCAGCAGGTGGCGGAGCGGTGTGCCGCTGAATGCACTGTAGCGTGTCTTATCCAGGAAAAACACATTATTCTGGCCTTCGATTTCTTTATACTTCTCCAAAACTTTGCCGTACAGCTCACGGCCCGGCGTCCCGGCAATGTTGTGCGGCGGGAACAGCTTGTGTTCCGGATGGTGCGTGTCGTTTTCGTAATGCAGGTCCATCATGAAAAATATATCCTCGCCATTTTTATCTGCTGCATCAATTCTGTCGGCAATACTATCTTCGAGTGCGATTGCAGGTTTCCCCGCAGTCAATTTTCCGTCCAGTGCCACAAAGTCGTAAGAGTAGTCGATGACTAAAAGTGCTTTTTTCATAAAATCATTCCTTTACATGGTTTCTATTTGAGATTACAAAAATCACGTTCAAAATAAAGACCGCCAAAATCGCTATGACGAAGAAGGAAAAGTACATTCCGCCGTCGGTTCCCGTAATGACGGCACCGCCGATGACCGGACCGAGTATACTGCCGATACTGAAAAACATGCCCGCAATCAGATTGCCGGCCGGAAGGTTGTAAGCCGGCGTCATATCTGCCATATAGCTGATGCCGAGCGAATACATCGAGCCGACAAAAATACCTGCCAAGGCAAATAAAACCATCAGCATGATGAATGAACCGCTGAAGATTTCCATCAGCAGAAATGTGCCGAGCCCGAGGGCGAGCAGTACACTGATCAGCCTGCTGCGGCCGACTTTATCACCGAGACTGCCGATCGGCACCTGGAGCAGAATCGCGCCGAAAGAAAACATCGGCAGTATCCACGTCACTTCGGACACTTCAAAATCATTACGGAGAGCATATACCGGGAAGTTTGTGTTCAGCGAACCTTCGAAAATGCCGAACAGCATCGGCATGAGAAAACATGCCCAGCTTGTAATGATCACCGCTTTGAAGTTTTTCAAAGTGTTGAAGAAACTGCTCGGCACGCCGGCATCGGCCGGTTTTTCCGAGCGGGCGCCGGGCAGAAGGAAAATCAGCGGCCAGGCGATCATCGTCAGAACAGCAGAAACGATGAACGGCAGTGCTTCATTGATGATGACAAGCTCACTGACTTTCGGGCCGACCATGAAACCGAAGGAAAAGAACAGACCGTAAAATGCAATGATCTTTCCCATCTGTTTCGGTGGCGTCGACTGTATCAGCCAGGTCTGTGTACTGAAATGGAGCACGTTGTCAGCGACCCCGATAACAAGGCGGAGTACAAACCAGACCCATATGTTTTCAAGGAACGGGAATAAAAACAGGGAGATGCCGACCGTTGCACCCCCGATGACGATCATCGGCAGGTAGCCGTACTTTCTGAGCGGTGCCTCGATGAACAGTGCGGATACAAACACTCCGATGTACAGTCCGGAAGCATGCAGACCGCTGAGCGTCGGTGAGATGCCGCGGTCTTCAAATATAAATGAGATCAAAGGCAGAAGCAGCCCTTGGGAAAAACCTGAAATACATACTATAATGGATAGTATAATGAATTTTCGTCTGAAACCGTTTGTATCCATGCAGACCTCCGATGTTAGAATGTTCTAATCTGATTATCCTGTGGTAAAATGTTCATGATTGAATTATAACTGAAATACATACGCATTAGAAAGGGTGGGCTCAACAATGTACCAATACGAGGACGACAGTTTTATGCTCCATACAGATTTATACCAGATTAATATGGCAGAAGTCTATTATAATCAGGGCATCCATAACCGCACGGCAATATTTGATCTTTATTTCAGACGGATGCCTTTTGAAAACGGATACGCCGTTTTTGCCGGCCTGGAAAGAATCATCGATTATCTTTCAAATTTAAGATTTACGGATTCGGATATAGAGTACCTGCGTTCACAGGAATACAGCGAAGAATTTCTGGGCTATCTGAAAAGCCTGAAGTTCACAGGAAATCTGCGTGCAGTGGAAGAGGGGGAGGTCGTCTTCAATAATATGCCGCTTGTGCAGGTGGAAGCACCGCTTGCAGAAGCCCAGCTCATTGAAACCGCGCTGCTCAACATCGTCAACTATCAGACGCTTATTGCGACGAAGGCGAGCCGCATCCGTCAGATTACGCCGAATGAAAAGCTGATGGAGTTCGGTTCCAGGCGTGCGCATGAATTTGATGCGGCCATCTGGGGCGCAAGAGCGGCAATCATCGGCGGATTTGACGGCACGAGCAACGTCAGGGCGGCAAAGCTGTTCAATCTGCCGCCGAGCGGCACGCACGCCCATTCGATGATCCAGGCTTACGGCGATGATTATGAAGCGTTCAAAGCATACGCGACGACACATGAGGACTGTGTCTTTTTGGTCGACACTTTCGACACACTGAGGTCGGGCGTGCCGAACGCGATCAAAGTGGCCCGCGAAATGGGGGACAGGATCAACTTCATTGGTATCAGACTGGATTCGGGAGACATCTCATACTTGTCCAAAAAAGCGCGTGAAATGCTGGATGAGGCCGGCTTCACGGAAGCCGAGATCATCGTTTCGAACGATCTGGATGAAGTGACGATCCTGTCGCTTCAGACGCAGGGTGCAAAAGTGGACAGCTGGGGCATCGGGACGAAGCTGATCACCGCCTACGACCAGCCGGCGCTCGGTGCAGTATACAAACTTGTCGCGGTAGAAAACAAAGACGGCGAATTTGAGGGCCGCATCAAGATTTCCGGCAACGTGGAGAAGATGACGACGCCTGCGAAGAAAAATGTCTACCGCATCATCAATAGACAGACCGGCATGAGTGAAGGCGAGTACATTACAGAGTACAGCGAAGAGCTGAATACGGATGAACCGCTCCTCATGTTCCACCCTGTGCATACGATCAAGCGCAAGCTCATCTATTCCTTCGACAAAGTGGAATTGCTTAAAGATATTTTTACAGAGGGTAAATTGGTTTATAAAACCAGTACAGTGGAAGAGATAAAGGAACGCCTCGACAGCAACCTTGCCATTTTATGGGAAGAGTACAAGCGTTTCTTAAATCCGGAGGAATATCCTGTCGACCTGTCGAGAAAATTATGGCAGATCAAACAGGATCTGATCGAGGACGCAAGCAATAAAAAATTGGAGTGATTGTAATATGAGACCACGTCAGCAGGAAATTATAAATGCACTGCATGCAAAAAGCGAGATTTCACCCGGGGAGGAAACGAGGGAAATCGTCGATTTCATCAAAGATTACATGAAGGAACACCTTTTTCTGAAGTCCATGGTGCTCGGCATATCGGGCGGCCAGGACTCCACCCTGCTCGGAAAACTTGCGCAGATGGCGGTGGATGAACTGAACGAGGAACAGAATGAGGAGAAGTATTCATTCCATGCCCTGAACCTGCCATACGGCGAGCAGGCGGACAAGCAGGATGCGATTGATGCGGTTGAATTCATCAGTCCGACATCCGTCCGGAAAATAAACATCAAAGCGTCGGTGGATGCGAGTGACGATGCATTGAAGGAAGCGGGCTATGAACTGTCCGATTTCATCAAAGGCAATGAAAAGGCGCGTGAACGGATGAAGGCTCAGTACGCCGTTGCAGCTGCGACAGAAGGTATCGTGCTCGGCGCCGATCACGCAGCAGAGGCATTGACCGGCTTTTATACGAAACACGGTGACGGCGCATGTGATATTGCACCGCTCGTCGGGCTGAACAAGCGCCAGGGCCAGGAAATTTTAAAATATCTCGGAGCGCCGGAGCATCTGTATAAGAAAATACCGACGGCCGATCTTGAGAGTGACCATCCTATGCTGAGCGACGAAGAGGCGCTTGGTGTCAAATATGATGCGATCGATGACTTCCTGGAAGGCAAAGACATCAATGATGAAGATTATGAAACGATTATCAACTGGTATGATAAAACACAGCATAAGCGTGTGCTTCCATACAACCGGTACCATTCATATAAAAATTAATTTATTACCGGAAGGAAAATGAAAGATGTTCGAAATGATTTCACAAAGTGTGGTATTGATGGTCATTGTCATATTTGTCATCAATATATTTTACGTAAGCTTCATGACTTTACGCACAGTCGCGCTGACGAAAGGTTACCGCTATATGGCGGCTTCCGTCAGTATCTTGGAAACCCTGGTCTATATTATCGGTCTCGGGCTGGTGCTCGATAACCTGGACCAGCCGGTGAACATCATTGCATATGCACTTGGCTTTGGTGCCGGTATTCTGATGGGCCTGAAAATCGAAGAGAAGCTTGCGCTCGGCTATATGGTCGTCAATGTGACGACAGCAGAACGCGACCGGGACCTTCCGGACCAGCTGAGAGTTCTGGGATACGGCGTAACGCACGGTACGGCATACGGACGTGACGGCGAGCGGACGACGATGCAGATCTTAACGCCGAGGCGCTACCAGAATAAACTGGTTGAAACAGTAAGAGAGCTTGATGAGAAGGCATTTATCGTCGCCTATGAAACAAAGACGATCAGCGGCGGCTTCTGGACGAAAGGCGTCAGCAGCCGTAAAGTGGCCGATTATGAACCGGAAAATGTCGAAGAGATTTTAGAAGAAATATATGAAGAGGAAATGGCTGAAGCAAATGGCGAATCCAAAAAAGAAGAAAAGATTTAAAGTGGAAGAAAATGAATCGATCAGCGACTGCCTGGCGAGAATGAAA
>DEQG01000092.1:6064-10267 GCA_002360325.1 Salinicoccus sp. UBA3372
CCGGTCAGACGCTCTGAAGTGCCTGTTTTCAAAGAAGAGAACGGCAAGCGTACCGTCAGCCACCAGCAGATAGAGTTCGAGGGCAGACGCATCGAAGATTAACAGCCGGAAGTGACCTTCCGGTTTTTTACGTTGTTTTACAGAAATGATCCAACCGGCGGAAAGAAGCACTTTATTTTCTGTTATAATGGAAGGGCATAAAAATTTAAGGAGCGAGCGTTTATGATTTCACGTTATACGAGAGATGAAATGGCAGCAATCTGGACAGATGAAAATAAGTATAAAGCCTGGCTGGAAGTTGAAATTCTGGCGGCGGAAGCATGGGCGGAACTCGGCATCATCCCGAAAGATGAAGTGAAGAACATCCGGCCGAATGCGAAGATTGATGTGGACCGCATACTTGAAATAGAAGCGGATACGCGTCATGACGTCGTCGCATTTACAAGACAGGTGTCGGAAACACTCGGCGAAGAGAAAAAGTGGGTGCACTACGGCCTGACGTCGACGGATGTCGTGGATACGGCGCAGAGCTACATAATCAAGCAGGCGAATGAAGTGATCGAGAAAGATCTCGGGCGCTTCATCGAAGTGCTCGGCGAGCGTGCAAAAGAGCATAAGATGACATTGATGATGGGGCGTACACACGGTGTGCATGCAGAGCCGACGACGTTCGGTGTCAAACTCGCTTTATGGTATATGGAAATGAAGCGGAATTTAAAACGTTTCAAAGCTGTAAGGGAAGAGATCGAAGTGGGCAAAATGAGCGGTGCCGTCGGCACGTTCGCAAACATTCCGCCTGAAGTCGAAGAGTATGTATGTGAGCATCTCGGCCTCGATTTTGCAGAAGTGTCCACGCAGACACTGCAGCGTGACCGTCATGCCCATTACATCAGCGTGCTTGCACTGATTGCCACATCAATCGAGAAATTCGCAGTGGAGATCCGCGGGCTTCAGAAGACGGAAACACGTGAAGTGGAAGAGTCGTTCGGCAAAGGCCAGAAAGGTTCCAGCGCGATGCCGCACAAACGGAATCCGATCGGCAGCGAGAACGTGACCGGTCTTGCACGTGTCATCAGAGGTTACATTTCAACGGCGTATGAAAATGTGCCGCTTTGGCATGAAAGGGATATTTCCCATTCATCGGCGGAACGGATCATGCTGCCGGACGTGACGATTGCTCTCAACTATATGTTGAACAGATTTACAAACCTCGTCAAAAACCTGACAGTGTTCGAAGACAATATGAAAAACAATATCGATAAGACGTTCGGCCTCGTGTACTCACAGCGTGTCATGCTGACGATGATCGATAAAGGTCTTGCAAGAGAAGAGGCGTATGACCTTGTGCAGCCGAAGGCGATGGAATCATGGGAGACGAAAGTGCCGTTCAGGGAACTGATTTCAGCAGATGAGCGGATCACTGAAGTGCTGAGCGGGGAAGAGATTGACGGTCTGTTCGATGAAAACCATCACCTTCAGCGTGTCGACATCATCTTCAGACGTGCAGGCCTCGAGTAAAATAAAAAGAGGTGTGAATGTGAATTTTACAACTCGTATACTTTTAATCGCGGCAATGCTCCTGGTCATTGCAGGCTGCTGGAACGGAGAGGCGGAACCGTCCGATGTGCCGTTCGATACATTCAGCAAAACTGTCGAAATGTACGACGTCAGTGAATTGGCAGTACCGACATGGAGAGATGTGGACGGTGTCACATACATCAATGATATTCTGATCGTCAATGGGGACTACGGTCTGCCGGCCGGCTATAATCCGGGCGTTGAACAGGAAGTCATCGAAGCATATACCGCACTGATCGATGATGCGGCGGCGGAAGGGTTTGACCTCGTCATCGTCAGCGGATTCCGGTCGTATCAGGACCAGCAGGAAGTCTATGATCATTTTGTTGAGACTCTGGGGCAGGAAGAAGCAGACCTCCGAACACTGCCGGCCGGACATTCCGAGCACCAGTCGGGCCTTGCAGTGGATATCGGTTCGGTGGAAAGTGCCTCGACCGCTTCAATTCCGTTCGGTGAGACGCCGGACTATGAATGGATGAAAGATGTGGCACATGAGTACGGCTTCATCGTCCGTTATCAGGAAGGCAAGGAAGACATTACCGGGCTCGATTACGAGCCGTGGCATATCAGATATGTCGGCGTGGAAGCGGCAACAGAAATATATGAACAGGACCTGGTGCTTGAAGAGTATTTGGGCATCGATTGAACCGACGTCATGATAAGCCGCTCTTATCATGGCGTTTTTATATACAATTTGATGAATTCACATATAATTAATAAAAAGATGCCCGTGAAAATGATATAATATTTTTATGAAATTTATTGGGAGTTTTTAATATGTTAAAAGATGCGAAGCATATATTCAAGTTGGATCCCGCGAAGGAAATATCGGATGAAGACCTGGAAAAGATTGCAGAGTCCGGGACAGATCTGATCCTTGTCGGCGGTACGGATGACGTGACCGAGGATAATGTATTGTATGCACTCTCCCGGGTCAGGCGGTTTTCGAAATCCGTCGCTCTCGAAGTGACCAATAGGGATGCGGTCATGCCGGGGTTCGATCATTACTTTATTCCGAGCGTGTTCAACACTTCAAATATCAAGTGGCAGCACGGCCTCATGCTGGAAGCTCTTGAAGAGTACAGCCACCTGATAGACTATGAGGACATTTCCATGCTGCCCTACATCATTTTGAATGAGGACTGCAAAGCATTTGAAAAGGCTGAAGCGAAGCCGGTTACGGCAGACGAACTGCCGCACTATATCGACATGGTAGACAAGCTGTACAAAGCGGAATATCTCTATATAGAATACAGCGGGATTTACGGTGATCCGGAGATGATGGATATCGTCAGGAATCATGCGGATAACACGCACGTCATCTATGGCGGCGGCATCTCATCGAAGGAACAGGCACGGGAAATGTCACAGTATGCCAATACGATAGTCGTCGGCAACATCATTCACGAAGACGTTAAAAAGGCGCTTCGCACGATCATTAAATAAAATGGAGTTTTTAAAAATGGATTTATCATTGATGAATAAAGAACAAAAAGCAGCGATCCGGCATACGGAAGGACCGCTTCTTATCATGGCGGGTGCGGGCAGTGGAAAAACACGCGTACTGACACACCGCATCGCCTATCTGCTCGCAGAAAAAGGTGTGCCGCCGTACAACGTGCTGGCCATCACTTTTACAAATAAAGCGGCACGGGAAATGAAGGACCGGGTGCATGCACTCATCCCGAACGCCGATGATGCACATAAAATATGGATTTCAACATTCCACTCGATGTGTGTCAGAATACTGCGCCGTGACATCAATCATCTGGGATATGAAAACAGCTTCTCCATCCTGGACCCGACCGACCAGAACTCGGTCGTCAAAGGCATTTTGAAAAACAGGAACCTGGATACGAAGCAGCATCATCCGAGAAAGATACTGTCCTACATATCGGATAAGAAAAACCAGCTGATCGACCCGGCGGAAGCCATGTCTGAATCTGTCGGTTTTTCAGACGGCCTGTACAGTGAAATCTACAAAGATTATCAGGAAATCCTTTACCGCAACAGCTCGCTTGATTTTGACGACCTCATCATGCTGACAATCGAACTGTTCAAAAAGGAGCCGCATGTGCTCGACCGCTACCAGAACCGTTTCCAATATATCCATGTGGACGAGTACCAGGATACGAACCAGGCCCAGTATGAACTGGTGAACCTGCTGTCCCGAAAGTACCGCAACATCTGTGTCGTGGGCGACTCCGACCAGTCGATCTATAAATTCCGCGGCGCGAATATCGAAAATATCCTGAATTTCGAAGACGATTATCAGGATGCAAAAGTGATCTTCCTGGAACAGAACTACCGCTCTACGAAAACGATACTGGACGCAGCGAACGCGGTCATCGGCAACAACACATCAAGAAAGCCGAAAGACCTGCGCACCGTGCGTCAGGGCGGCAAGAAAATAAAGACCATCCTGGCTGATTCCGAACGTGCAGAGGGTCAGGAAATCTTAAGGCATGTCATGGCGCTTTCAAGTGAGTATTCATACAGCGACATGGCTGTACTTTACCGTGCAAACTCGCAGTCACGTGCGGTCGAGGATGCTTTCGTCAAAGGGAGCATCCCGTATAAGATGGTGGGCGGCATGAAGTTCTACAGCCGTATGGAAATAAAAGA
>DEQG01000092.1:10335-14547 GCA_002360325.1 Salinicoccus sp. UBA3372
GAACGCATCATCAACACACCGAAGCGCGGTATCGGCCAGAAGACGGTTGAAAAGCTGCTCAACTATGGCAGCATCAATGAGCTGAGCATGTATGACGCGATCAAGGAAGCGGATTTCATCGGCATTCCGAAAGGTGCGATACTCACCTTGATGAAGCTTGAAGACATGATTGAAAACCTGCGAGAAAAATCGAAGTATCTGTCCGTCACCGAACTGGTGGATGAAGTGCTTGAAGATACAGGATATATCAGCGTGCTTGAAAAAGAGGATACGCTGGAGTCGAAGAGCCGTATTGAGAACCTGGAAGAGTTCAAGACGGTAACAAGAGAATTCGACAACGATAACGATGTGTCCGATGAACTTTTATTCAACTTCTTAAGCGACATGGCGCTCGTATCCGACCAGGACAGCGTAGAAGCGGACTCAGGTGTCACTCTGATGACGATGCACGCTTCAAAAGGTCTGGAATTCAAAGTGATATTCGTCGTCGGCCTGGAAGAAGGCATCTTCCCGTCGCAGAGAGTGATGTTCGACGAGGACGAGCTGGAAGAGGAGCGCCGTCTGATGTACGTGGCATTGACACGTGCCGAAGATCAGCTGTTCCTTTCAAGAGCGGATTCACGCATGATCTACGGTAAAATGGAAAGCAACGTCGAAAGCCGGTTTTTAAAAGAGATCCCGTCTGAGCTGATCGACGGTGAAGTGGTGGAGATCGATTCGAGAAAAGCTCAAAATCCATTTGTGAAAAAGAGCAGCCGTCCGCACCGCAGAACACCGGCGGTACTTACCGATAACAGCGGCGTGACTTTCAAAGTCGGCGATAAAGTCGCCCACAAGAAATTCGGGGACGGCATCATATCCAACATCAAGGGCGAGGGCGATTCAAAAGAGCTCGACATCATATTCACCAAAGAAGGGCCAAAGCGACTGCTTGCAAACTTTGCACCGTTAGATAAAAAGGAGTAGATGATTCATGGAAGAGAAAATTAAATCTTTGCAGGAACGGCTGAACCGTTATAATTACGAGTATCATGTGCTGGATGCACCGACTGTTCCGGACAGTGAATTTGATAAACTACTCCGTGAACTGATCGGACTGGAAGCGGAATATCCTGAATATAAGAGCGAAGCATCACCGACGGTCAGAGTCGGCGGGGAAATTTTGGACCGCTTTGTCAAAGTGGCCCACGATACTCCGATGCTGAGCCTCGGCAATGCCTTCAACGAAGAGGAGATCCGTGCGTTTGACAAACGTGTGCGGGACAGCGTCGGTGAAGTGGAATATGTCTGTGAGCTGAAAATCGACGGTCTCGCGGTCTCCCTCAAATATGTGGACGGCGTGTTCGTCCAGGGGGCGACCCGCGGTGACGGCACGGTGGGAGAGAATATCACGACGAATTTAAGGACGATCAGGGCGATTCCGCTGACGCTGAAGGAACCGATGTCTTTCGAAGTGCGCGGAGAGGCGTATATGCCGAAGCACTCGTTCCAGCGTCTGAATGAGGCGCGTACAGAAAAAGGTGAGGCATTGTTTCAAAACCCGCGTAACGCTGCGGCAGGGTCTCTCAGGCAGCTGGATTCAAAACTTGCGGCGGAACGCCATCTGTCGATCTTCCTGTACAGCGTGAACGACCTCACCGGTATTGATGCCGGCACCCAGGACGAGGCGCTCCGTGCCCTGGACGATCTCGGTTTCAAGACGAATAAAGAACGCAGAAAAGTCGGCAGCATCGATGAAGTGATCGAGTACATCGATCACTGGACGACGCACCGTGCAGAACTCGATTATGATATCGACGGCATCGTCATCAAAGTGAATGATCTGGAAACACAGGAGCAGCTGGGCTATACTGTCCGCTCACCCAGATGGGCGGTCGCCTACAAGTTTCCGGCGGAGGAGGTCGTTACTGAAATTGAAGGCATCGAACTGACTGTCGGCCGTACAGGCGTCATCACACCGACTGCGCTGCTGACACCGGTAAAAGTCGACGGTACAACAGTCGCAAGAGCTTCACTCCATAACCATGAAATGATAGAAGAGAAAGATATCCGCATCAATGACAAAGTCATCATCAGGAAAGCGGGGGACATCATCCCCGAAGTCGTCAGTGTGATCATGGATGCGAGGACAGACCAGCAAGTATATAAAGCACCGACGACATGTCCGAGCTGCGGCCATGAGACGGTCAAGCTGGAAGAGGAAGTCGCAATCCGCTGCATCAACCCGGGGTGCCCGGCACAGCTTATCGAAGGCATCATCTATTTTGTATCACGCGGTGCGATGAACATCGACGGTCTCGGCGAAAAAGTCGTCAGACAGCTGTATGATGCGGAACTGATCAAAGACATCAGTGATTTGTACGACCTTGAATATGATGACCTGATTGAACTTGAACGCATGGGTGATAAGAAAGTCACCAATCTGCTCAATGCAATCGAAGCATCGAAAGAGAGTGGTCTCGCCAAAGTACTGATCGGTCTCGGCATCCGTTTTCTCGGCGCCAAAGCATCGACACTCATCGCCGAGGAATTCAAGGATATCGATACGATCATTTCAAAAGAAGAAGAGGACTTTATTCAAATACCTGAAATCGGGGAAAAGATAGCAAAATCCATCGTCACATATACACATAACCCTGATTTCCGGGAACTGATCGCCAAGCTGAAAAGTCATGGTGTAAATATGACTGAAGAAGTGGTCATGCCTGAAATGACGACGTTTGAAGGAATGACATTCGTTCTGACCGGGAAACTTGAACAGTTCACACGCAACGAGGCGAAAGCCATGATTGAAAATGCCGGAGGAAAAGTGACGGGCAGTGTGTCCAAAAACACGGATGTCGTCGTTGCCGGCGAGGATGCGGGCAGTAAATTGGAAAAAGCGCAATCCTTAGATGTTACAATATGGAATGAGAATGAATTTATTGAAAATATGGAGTAATCATTATGAAATTTAAACCGCTATTGATATTCATGGTTTTTGTGCTTGCTGCCTGTGGATCCGAGGTGGAGCAGATGAACGGCCAGACGACAGATGAAGAGGAAAATGTTACAAGAGTCCCTGCTGCCGAACGCGAAGAAACAGTAACACACAGCAATGATGAAAACGGCTATTATCAAACAGTGATACCATATGAAATTTCACCTTCAAGAGGATTGACAAGCAGCAATATGGTTTCAAGCTATAATATAGAAGCATTTGAAAAAGGGCTGTTTGATATAAGCAAAAATGTCTTCCCGACAGATGAGTATGTATTCCGTGAAGGGCAGATATTCACCGAAGATATGGTCAGAGGGTTTCTCAGCAGGGAATATACCCGTGAAGAAATCGAAGAGATGTCGGAAGACGAGCTTTCAGACAGCAATGCCTTCAGCAACCTCGGGCTCAATCCTTCGACTGAAGGTCTGACGGATCCGGAAGAGATTGCCGAGCAGGCACCGCTCTATCTCTCCCACATTCTTGAACAGAACTACCTGGTTCAGGATGAGGAGGGGAATACGACACTCGACGGCATCACGATCGGACTCGCGATGAACAGTACACACTACTACCAGCGTGAGGAATACGGGACGACATATTCCAAAAGCCTCGATATGGATGAGGTCGAAAGACAGGGCCAGCTGATGGCGAATGAAATACTCGAAAGACTGAGAGCAAACGAGCAGTACAAAGATCAGACGATCACATTCGGCATCTTCATCCAGTCGACGGACACATCGATCACACCCGGAAACTTTACATCATATGCCGTCGCAGAAGGCGGCGAGGATGAATTATCCTCATTTACAGAAGTGGATGAAGAATACGTCCTCTTCCCGTCATCAGAAGGCGAAGAAGTCAGTGAACAGGTCAACAGCGACTATCAGGTGTTCAATAGAAACCTGGCCTCATATTTTGATAACTTCACGACCTCCATCGGCTACGGCAGATTCATAGACGGCTCAATGGAATCCCTGACGATCGAGATTCCCGTCCAATATACCAGCCAGGGAGAAATCATCGGTATCACACAATACGTCGAAGGCCTGATGGCAGAACACTTCTCCGGCTCCAGAGTCGAAGTGTCAATCGAAGACAAGAACGAAACATATTCCCTCATCACAAAAGATGAAAACGACCAGATCAACACCCATATTTACGAATAAAAAACTTAAAGGCGCCCGCCGGTCATGCGACCGACGGGTGTTTTCGTGTCTGGATATTGTGGTGGG
>DEQG01000095.1:0-2030 GCA_002360325.1 Salinicoccus sp. UBA3372
CGTAATAATAAAATCTATACAAAGCAGAATGGAAAATCAGGAATTTCTTATGTACCCAGAAGTGTTTATTTACTTTTTTATGAGGAAGTACGAGGCAGATGCTGTTTGAGAATTTATTAGGAGAAATTTCAGATGAAAGTACACATTCACTTTACAAGCAGTGTATATAATTATAAGATTATTCATAATAATTAAGCAGTGTATAGCATCGCAACTGATGTGTTTATGCGCTGTTTAAGTAAAACAAAGGGGGACTTGCTCAGGCTTCATAGTATTGAAAGCAAGTATGGCAACCAAGATATGAGTCACATTAAACTGAGGGGATGAGTATTATGAGTGAGTATGACAAAACTCCTGAAAGTAAAAAGTTAACGACAAAAAGTATGTTGAGATTCCTGATTCCATCATTATTCGGAATCATCATCTTTCTGGTGCCGATTACAGATGCAGACGGCAATTTCAATATTCTGCTCGGTGTCATCACTGAGTATTTCATCGCATTATTTGAAGGTTTCCTGCCGGAAGTCATTACCGGGGTAATCATCATTTCGACCGTCTTATCCGTCATTACATATTTCTTTAAACCGAAATTCATCACGTCTTCAGAGATGCTGAATTCGTTGTTCAACACCAGTCTGTTATGGACGGTGATCAGAGTCATCGGTATGATCGCGATCATCATGACTTATTTCCAGATTGGGATTGAAGTCGTATTTTCCGATGTGACAGGCGGCACGATGCTCGGACTGTTGACGACATTGATCATGTGGTTCCTCGTTGCATCGTTCTTAATGCCTTATTTAATAAACTTCGGCATCATGGAATTTACCGGAACACTGCTCAGAAAGATCATCAAGCCGCTTTTCACATTGCCTGGCCGTTCGGCAATCGACTTATTGGCTTCATGGATCGGTAACGTAAACGTCGGTGTCGTACTGACACGTGAACAGTATAACCAAGGGTTCTATACGGGCAGGGAGGCAGTGGCCATTGCCACAAACTTCTCGGCAGTGTCCCTGCCGTTCTGTCTTGTCATCGCACGTATGCTGGAAGTCGACCATGTCTTCCCGATTCTTTATCTGACAATCGTAGTGACAGGGATCATCTGTGCAATCATCATTCCGAGAATTCCGCCGATTTCAAGAATTCCGGATACGTTTGCGGTTGAGAACCACTACGAAGAAACTGTGCCGAAAGATAAAAATGTATTCAGATGGGCTTTGGAGCAGGCTGTTACAGCTGCTGAAAAATCCGGTTCATTCAAGACGCAGATAAAACAGGGTGTTGAAGTATTTGTGGACATTTCATTCGTGCTGATACCCCAGGTGATGGCGATTGGTACAATCGCACTGATCATTGCGGAATTTACGCCGGTTTTCACCATCATTTCACAGCCGATGGTCCTGGTACTCGAATTCCTGCGCATACCTGAAGCGGAAGCTGCAGCACCTGCGACGATTACAGGATTTATCGATATGTTCATACCAGCAGTACTTGCGACAGGCATTGAAGCTGAAATGACAAGGTTCTTCATCGCAGCATTGTCACTCGTTCAGATCATCTATCTGACAGAAATGGCAACACTGATCATCATTTCAAAGATGCCTGCGAATTTCTGGAGACTGTTGATCATCTTCATCGAAAGAACGATCATTTCCATTCCGATCATAGCGCTGATTGCACATATCATTTACTAAGATTTACAACCATCAAGGAGGCTGTTCATTGATTAAAGTCGTTCGTACTTATGATTTTCCAGGTGCACTTGAAATTGAGAAAGAAGTATTCTCAGGTCAGCTGGAAATCACCGAGGCACCATCCGTTACCGAAGATGATCTGATCAGAAACTGCAAGGATGCAGATGCGGTAATCTGTGAATATGAGCCATTTACAAAAAGGGTCATCGACGCGCTGCCCAACCTGAAACTGATTGCATTTGGAACCATCGGCTTCAATTATGCAGATGTGGATTATGCGAAATCCAAAGGTATCGCAGTCTCTCATATATCTAAATACTGCATCACTGAAGT
>DEQG01000095.1:2106-9559 GCA_002360325.1 Salinicoccus sp. UBA3372
TCAAAGAAGATGGAAAATGGGATTTTGAGCCTGTAATGAATATGAGAAGGCTCGGTACACAGACAGTCGGCCTGCTCGGTTTCGGCAACATCCCGAAACTGATCGCTGAAAGACTGAAACCTTTTGGAGTGAAACTCATCGCGTACGATCCGTTTATTGATAGAAAAGAGGCAAAAGAGAAGTACGGCACAGACATCGTCTCCTTTGATGAAGTGCTGGCAGAAGCAGATATTTTAAGCATCCATCTGCCGGTCAATAAAGACACTGAACACATTATTGACGACAACAGCATTGAGAAGATGAAAGACGGTGTGACCGTCATCAACTCTGCAAGAGGGCAGTTGGTGAACGAGAATTCAATTGTCAAAGCAATCGAATCGGGGAAGATCGGCTACTACGCTGCAGACGTGCTCGAGGACGAAAATCCCGACTTGAGTTCACATCCATTTATGGATTATGAGAATATCATCCTCACACCGCACATTGCATTCTACTCTAAAGAGTCCGTCAGAGAAGCGACAGTCGAAACAGCGACGAACGTCAAAAACTTCTTTGAAGGAAGATATGAAGATGCACAGATAGTTAATGGAGTGAACCTATAAAAATTTAACCGCCATATTTTGAGTATGATGCCACTCAAAATACGGCGGTTTTCTTATTTTAAAATCACTCACATCCACATGATTGTCTGATGACCATTGAAGATGGCAGTTCATAATTTTCTACATTTTTTTCGCCATCAATTTTCTTTATCAATGATTCAAATGCTATCTCTCCGATTTCCTGTGGCGGTAAAATCATATTTGTTACTGGTGGGTCGATTATCGCAGAGGCAGGGGAGTCGCCGAACCCGATTAAAGCGATATCTTCAGGGATGGCGAGTCTCATCTCCTTCAGTTTGGAAATACCTCCGATTGTCATGAAGTCATTGAGGAAGAACAAGGCTGTAATATCTTTATTTTTCTTGAGAAGGGAATGGACCGCTACAGCTCCACCTTCTACGGTACCATAACCGATTTCTAGATTTTTGTCATCATAAGATAAATTATTTTCATTAAGAGCATCTTTGTAACCTCGTATTCTTCCTTCCGTAGTTGAAACGTCAGGGACAGAGTAAATGACACCTATATTTTCATGGCCATGTTCAATAAGATGATTTGTTGCATCATAACCGATTCGATAGTTATCTCCGGTGACTCTTGGGGCATTCTTTACAATCTCATTGTAACGGTTGACGAGTACGATAGGCATCGATTTTGTGAATTTGTTAAGATAATCAATATTATTTGAAGTAGGTGAAAGAATGATGCCATCAACCATTTTGGAATAAAGTATATTTATCGTTTTTTCTTCATATACTTCATCCTCATTAGTATTTACCAGAAGAAGACTGTAACCCATTTCTCTGGCTTTTTTCTCCACACCAAAAATCATCTCGTTAACGAATGAATCTGTAGAACTGGAAACAACTAAAGCTGCAGTTTTTGTCGATCTTCTTCTAAGATTTTTAGCGGTTGAGTTAGGAACATAGTTATGTTTCTCAATGATTTTGAGTATTTTATTCTTTCTTTCTTCAGTGATATTTTTTGTACCATTAATGACATGAGACACCGTCGCTACTGACACTCCGGCTTCTTTGGCAATATCTTTCATAGTCAGCTTCATACTGTTTCTCCTTCGTAAAAGGCTATTTTAACAATTTCCATTTAATACTATATTATGCGACTTTCTCCTTATAATCAATCGGCATGTAAATAATTTCAAATACTAAATTTTTAAAATATTCATTTTTTGTGTTGACAAGTAAAACGTTTACATAGTATTATGCATACATCAGGTTAAACGATTAACCAATTAGGAGGATTAACATGACTGATACAAAGTTAAGTACGGAAGAAAAAGTTGAACTCATTAAAGAAAAAGCTAAAATGTCTCGTTTAGAAACTATAAGATTGATCTCAAAAGCAAAAAGTGGACATTACGGATCATCATTTTCCAGCTCTGAAATTTTTGCCACATTATATTACCATGTGATGAATTATGATCCAGAAAACCACAGATGGAAAAGCAGAGACCGTTTTGTAATGGGTAAAGGTCATTCTGCTGTTGGTGTATACCCGATTTTGGCTGATGTTGGATTCTTCCCTCAGGAAGAATTGGATACATATACGGATTTAGGAAGTGCGTTCGGTGATCACCCGGACATGAACAAAATCAAAGGTATAGATTTTGGCTCCGGTTCCATCGGTCACGGTTTATCTGTAGGTGTAGGGATGTCACTTGGTGCACGCCTGGATAATGAAGATTACAGATCATTCATCCTGATGGGAGACGGAGAAATGCAGGAAGGCCAGGTCTGGGAAGCCGCGATGAGTGCTGCCAGCTTCAAACTTGGGAACCTTGTAGGTATTGTTGATAATAATAAAGTGACTGTAGATGGACATACACATGAAATGATGAACATCAATCCATTGAAGGAAAAATGGGAAAGCTTCGGATGGAATGTTGTAGCAGTAGACGGTCATGATATAGAAGCATTGATTGAAACTTTTGATAATCTTCCGCCGGCTGATTCTGATGTTCCGACTGTAATCATTTGTGACACTGTTGCAGGCAAAGGTGTTTCCTTCATGGAACATGGATATGAGTGGCATGTTGCGAACCTTGGTGAAGATGATATTAAACGTGCTGTAGAAGAAATTGAAGGAGGACAATAAGATGACTATACAAAATACGTTCCATAAAGATACATGGGAATTATATAAAGGTCTTGAAATGGCAAAGCAATTGACGTCCGGTAAAACATTAGCATCATTAGCTGACGAATATCCTGAAGTGGTTGCAATGAGTGCGGATTTAAGTAAACCAACAGGTCTATGGCCTTTTGCAAAAGAATATCCGGATAGGTTTTTCAACTTCGGTCTTGCTGAGAAAAACATGGTGACTGCAGCTGCAGGTCTTGCATCCACTGGTAAGGTTCCTTTCGTTTCAACATATGCATCTTTCCTTGGAGTACTGGCTGCAGAAAATATCAGAACAGCAGTTGCTTACCCTAATCTGAATGTCAGATTGATAGGTACACATACTGGTATAGCGATGGGCTTCTACGGTACCTCCCACCATGCGACGGAAGATATTTCCATCACAAGAGCAATGGCTAATATGACAGTCATTTCACCGGCTGACGGTGTGGCTTTATCTGAAATGATTGAGGAATCCGTGAAAACCTATGATGGACCTATTTACTTCAGAGTGAGCCGCGGAAGAGAAGAACCGGTTTATAAAGAAGGGGCAAATATACAGAATAGGATTGGAAAAGCGAACATTCTGAGAGACGGTTCAGATCTTACAATCATTGCTTGTGGTATCGAAGTGCTTCAGGCACTAAGAGCAGCAGAACAATTAAGTGAACAGGGCATTGAAGCACGCGTTATCGATATGCACACGATCAAACCGATGGACATAGAAGCTGTAATCAGTGCTGCTGAGGAAACGGGAGCTGTACTTACAGTTGAAGAACATAATATCCAAGGTGGTCTCGGCAGTGCAGTTGCAGAAGTATTGATGGAGTCTGATGTTTCATGCAAATTCAAACGTCACGGTTTCTATGATGAAAACTCCTTGATTGGTAAACCTTACTACTTATACAAGCATTATAAACTGGATGCAGAAGGTATTGCATCTGTAGCTAAAGAATTTTTAAATAAGTAACCGGTTAAAAATAAGAAAATTTAACTTAAACTAATGGGGAGTTGTAGAAATGGATTTTAAAGGAAGAGTAGCTCTAATTACAGGAGCAGGCTCCGAAAAGGGTATTGGGAGAGCAACAGCCGCGACATTAAGCAAACGTGGGGCGACTGTAATTCTCGCTGATATTAACGGAGATGGGGCAGAACAGATAGCCGAAAATTTGAGAAATGACGGCGGAGACGCTGTGGGTATTACAATAGATGTGACTGATCAGAAACAAGTCAACGAGACAGTTGAGAAATTAGTGGAAGAACACGGGAAAATAGACATTCTTGTAAATAATGCTGGTATTTCAAGACCGACGCGTGTATTGGATATCCCTGAAGATGAATGGGATCTTGTATTCAACATTAATATGAAAGGTTTATTCTTTGTCACACAGGCTGTATTGAAATCTATGAAAAAAGAAGAATATGGAAGGGTCATCAACTTAAGTTCCGTATCAGGTAAACGAGGCGGAGGAATCTTTGGAGGTTCACATTATTCTGCAGCGAAGGCTGGAGTGACTGGGTTTACAAAAGCGATAGCAAGAGAAATGTCTGAATTCAATATCACTTGTAACACAGTGGCCCCGGGGCTGGTTGGTGGAACAAATATCACTGGAGGATTGTTGACAGCAGAAGCAGAAAAGGCGATTATCGAAAGTATCCCACTCAAGCGCGTGGGTACTGTAGACGATATTGCATACTCAATCGCGTTTCTTGCATCTGAAGGTGCGAGTTATATCACCGGAGAAGAGCTTGACATCAACGGTGGTTCGCATATCGACTGATTAAGCAGAAGGTCATATGACCTTCTGACTTTCACTAAATCATGTATGCGTTTACATATAGGGCTTAGAGATTTAAAACGTAGCAAAAAGTTACAGGAGGGGTGAAAGCATGAGATTTCTGAGGGTATTGGTTTTAAGCATTATAGCAGTTCTGACAGTTACCGTTGTTTACGGTTTTGTCTCGGAGAATGACATCGTGGAATCCGACGGTGATGTAATTATCCGTTTCGCTCATGGACAGCCAGAAAGTAACGAGAGACATGAAGCGGTCATGTATTTTAAAGAATTGGTTGAAGAAAAATCAGATATGGAAGTACGCGTCTATCCGAATGAACAGTTAGGGTCAGAAGCAGAGATGATTGAAAGTGTGAGCTTAAATGATCTACAAATGGTCGCTGCAAGTGCCTTCAGTCAATATCACCAGGGGATAAGCATCTTTGAGCTGCCTTATTTATTTGAAACTTATGAGGAAGCTTGGGAAGTGCTCGACGGTGAAGTGGGAAAAGAAGTAGCTGAACCCCTTCTTGAAGATAATTTAAGAATTATTTCATATTTTGAAAATGGAATGCGACATGTCACAGCGAATAAAGAGATAGAGAATCCAGAAGATTTCCAAGGATTGAGCATCAGGACCCCAGAGTTTCCATTATCACTGGCGACTTTCCAGGCAATGGGGGCAAACCCGACTCCGATGGCTTTTGGTGAATTGTATATGTCTCTGCAGCAGGGTACTGTAGATGCTCAGGAAAATCCTATAGCTAATATTTATACCAGTCGATTTCAAGAAGTTCAACAATATCTGAACAAGACCTCGCACCAGTATATGCCGTTACCTGTAGCAATCAGTGATGATTTCTGGCAATCACTATCTGAAAACCAAAAAGAAGTAGTAGAAACCAGCGCGCAGGAAGCTGCACAATATCATAGAGATCTTATCGTTGAAAATGAAGAGGAACTAGAAGAAAAGATAATAGAGGATGGAATGGAAGTAGTGGAAATGGATACTGAACCTTTCAGGGAACAGACAGAAAGTGTTCATGAAACTTACAGGAATTTGTATGGTGATGAGATGCTGGATAAAATCCTTGATCAGCTTGACAGAGAATAGAACAGTGAGGGGGAAGCTTAATGAGTATTCTAAGATGGCTGGATAAACATTTAGAAGAATATATTTTGGTGATTTTAAGTATCTTCACTGTCGTTGTCATATTCTCTCAAGTTGTTTTGAGATATATATTCAGCAGTTCATTGCCATGGTCTGAAGAAATTGCCAGATATGCATTTATATGGATGATTTATGTTGGGGTGAGTTATGGAGTGAAGAGACAGAAACATCTGAGTGTGGATGTCATTACTATGCTTTTTAACGACAGAGGAAAAATTATTATCAATATAATATCTAATATCCTATTCCTTATATTTGCATTAGTGATCACATATTACGGTATTGATATTGTTGGAAGAATCACGAGAGAATCTGCAGCACTGGAAATACCGATGGAGTATGTTTATCTGGCTCTTGTAGTAGGAATGATCTTAACATCCATTAGACTCATTCAAAATATTTATAAGGATTATATAAAGTTAAAAAACAACGGAGATGACACAGAAATAGAAGGAGGCTCATTATGACGGCTATAGTACTTTTTGCAAGTTTCTTCTTATTCATGCTGTTGTCAGTTCCGATTGCGATTGCGTTGGGTCTTGCACTGATAGTCACGGCCTTGTATTCACCGGATTTGACCTTGACGTTTTTGTCTCAGAGTCTGGTAACTTCAACTGATAATTTTGTATTGATGGCAGTGCCTTTCTTTATTCTTGCAGGGGAGATTATGGGGAAAGGTGGAATTTCATCACGGTTATTCGAGGTAGCTAACGTATTTGTCGGCAGGTATACCGGAGGGTTTGCGATGGCGGCAATCCTCACGAGCATGTTCTTTGCTGCGATTTCAGGTTCCGGGCCCGCAACTGTTGCAGCTATCGGTGGTATGTTGATTCCTGCAATGGTTGCCGAAGGATATGACAAAAAGTTTGCTACTGCGGTTATCGTATCGGCTGGCGCACTTGGTATAATCATCCCGCCAAGTATCCCTTTGGTATTGTATGGTGTATCCGGCAGCCAGTCTATAGGGGACCTTTTCATAGCAGGAATTATACCGGGAATGCTGGTAGGCCTGCTGCTTATGGTGTACTCTTATTTCTATTCAAAGAAAAAGGGATATACGGGCACTGGGGAATCATTCAGCTTCAAAAGGTTATTCAGTGCTTTGAATGATGCAAAATGGTCCATACTGATTCCGATCATCATTCTTGGAGGAATTTACGGTGGATTATTTACACCAACCGAAGCTGCTGTAGTAGCAGTAGTTTATGCAGCGATTGTCAGTCTGTTCCTTCATAAAGAAATTAAAATTAAAGACTTTCAAATTGCTATAAGAGAAGCGGCTCTCAATTCGGTTGTTATATTACTGATTATTGGCACTGCAAATGCATTCGGTACTGTTCTTTCAATGGAGAGGATTCCCCAAGCAGTTGCCGAAGGTTTTCTATCTATTTCTGAAAATGAACTAATACTTATGATTTTAATCATCATACTTTTACTTATCATTGGATTGTTCATTGATACATCCGCAGCCGTCATAATCTTTACACCGATATTATTGCCGATGATTCTGGAAATTGGTATTGATCCGATACATTTCGGAGTTGTAATGATAGTTGCGCTGTCAATTGGATTCATCACTCCGCCAATGGGAGTAAACTTATTCGTGGGCTCGAGTATCTCTGGGCTTAGTGTGCCGACACTATCAAGAGCAGTCATACCATTTTTCTTTGTATTGCTTATCGGCTTGATCATAATAGTATTTATACCACAACTTGCACTAATGATGTTGTAGAAAGTAAAAAGATATGTCCCGGCTAAGTTGAAGC
>DEQG01000095.1:9647-16387 GCA_002360325.1 Salinicoccus sp. UBA3372
GTAATCTTCACAGTATTGATCTTTCTTTCCTCTGCCTCAACAATTTCAAATGTCAGATTGTCATGTGTCATGGTGTCGCCGACTTCAGGAATATCTTCAAATTCACTGAGGATGAATCCTGCAAGGTTGTCTTCGTCTTCAGGGATATGTGTGTTGAATGTATTGTTCAGGAAGTGAAGCGGGATTTTACTGTCACATAATATTTCGTTCCGTGTCTGTCTCTTGATAAGGATGCCGTCGACATCTGTTTCATCCTGAATATCCTGGCCGATGAGGGTTTCTATCAACTCCTCGTTAGTGACAATCCCTTCAGTACCGCCGAATTCATCAAGTACGATTGCCATATGCTTGTTTTCCTTCAGCATTCTTTGGAAAACCGTTTTAATCGGCTGGAACTCATAAACGGTCATCGGTTCCAAATCAGTGAATTCCTTGATGGATTTTTCGGGATGATCTGACCATGCGACGAAAAATTTGGCGTGGAAGACACCGATTATGTTATCCAGGTCTCCCTCATATACCGGATAACGGCTGTACCGTGAATCGAGCAGTGTTTCCTTTGCTTCACCAAAAGTGGTGTCGGCGCTCAGTCCGTCAAGTTCTATGCGCGGGGTCTGCAGTACGTCGGCGACATTCAGATTGGAGAAATCAAGCACACCTTTCAAGCCGTATACTTCTTCGTTCTCAAAAGTGCCTTCTGTATGCCCGATATCCACCATCGCACGCATATCCGACCGGCTGATTGTCGTATTGCTGTCAGCATCCTGGCCGAGCAGTCTGATTGTTGTTCTTGTCAGCAGGTTCAACAGCCAGATAAAAGGTCTCAAAACAAATAAAATCGCCATAGTCGGATAGTAGACGATGTGTGAAATTCTTTCCGGAAATGCAGCTGCGATTGATTTCGGCATGACCTCGGCGAAAATGATGATCAGCACCGTAAGGATGGCTGTCGTCACACCAACATTCCAGCCATACTGAAGGGCGACAATCGTTACGAGAGAGGGGAGAACGATATTCGGCAGGTTATTTGCAATCAATATGCCGGGAATGAAGATCGTCGGGCTGTCCACCAGCTTCAACAGCCGTTCTGCTTTCTCATCGCCGGCACTTGCTTTCATCCTGAGTTTCATTTTGTTTGTTGCCGTGAGTGCTGTCTCACTGCCCGAGAAATAACTTGATGCTATGAAAAGTAAGAATATTGCTATGAATAATCCAGTCAATGTATCCACCTTCTTGGTCAGTAGTTTAATATAATTCGATTCCGGTTATTTAAATAAATTATAATAAAGGGGGGAGGGATGCTGAAAAGTTGTTTTTCGGAGATGAAAGCTTCCCTTATAGTTTTGTGCCCCTATTTGTACACCGGTAAACTACACGTAATGAAAAAATTGAAAAGGCTGCAGAATGATATTCTGCAGCCGATGATAGCGTATTATTTTACATTCAATAAATTTTCACGGTGAACATTAGAATTTTTATGATTTAAATAGCTGTTGATATGCTGTGCTGCCGTGAAACCTGTCTGGATTGCGGTTTCTGTATAAAGAGTCCCAAGGTAGTCACCAGCGAGCAGGATTCTTCTGTCCGGCTGGGTAAGCGCGGATTGGATATCAGCGCGGCCCGGGTAAATATAAGCTGAACCGTATGGAAATTTTTCCACATGGGCTTCAACGACATACTTGCTGAAATCAGGGAAAATGGAATCCAGATCCTTAAGGTATATATCAATGATCTCTTCTTCAGTTTTATCGAGCAATGCCTTGCCTCGTCCTGCAGGAGAGAAGGTCATGAATGAACTGCCTGGTTTTCTTCTTTTGTTCTGTGCATGAACCAGGTTTGAACAATGGATCAGTATATCAAAAGATTTTTTAGGTGTCGCAAAAGAATAGACGTCGTCCCATGGCTGAGGGGTCGTTTCATCTGTCAGGAAAGCAGCACTGACATGCGGTCCGTATTTTACCTGACCGAGCGCCTCTGAAACTTTTTTATCCAGATTGACGGCTATTTTATTCGTGATCGGGGCAGGTGTGGTCAATACGGCATATCTGGCTTTTTCCCGGTACTCGGCACCATCCTGCATATATGTGACTTCTACATGATCTTTATACTGCATCACTTCTGTCACTTCACAACTTAGCTGAACATTTTCACCCAATATTGAAGCTATGGTGTCTGTCAGGGTGGAGGGACCGCCTAAAACATTTCTGGATAAACCTGAGCTTTTATCCCATATTGTATGGAAATACCCGACTCCTGCGCCTGCAGATATCTGTTCAGGATCCCCGGTGGAGCGGCTGACTGTCGGTCTGAAAATGGCATCAGCATCTTCCGGCAATTCACCTGTATAATCTGAAAAAGTTTTATCATTCATAAATTCCAGAATGCGTTGCTGCCAAGTATTATAATCTTCATGGGGTTTCTTTTTTGCAGTTTTGCCGTATTTTAGAACACTGGCTTTCACTTTTACGCCGGCTTTTACAAGTGCAAGTCGTGCCTCCCATGACATGGGTACGCGGAATGGATATGATTCCACAGGGCCGTTCTTCAGTAATTTTCCATTGAGTGACATTGCAGTCAGAATACCAGGAACGGGAAGTGAAGAGATTCCGACCGACTTGAAAAGATCATTGGTTGCAGATCCTTCTCCTGCATAAACGTGACCGCCCCAGTTCAGCCAGTAGTCTCCTCGCCGTTCGGACATCACCCTGCCACCGATACGGTTTTCAGACTCCAACAATAAAATATCATGATGTTTAAGACGCCATGCTGCTGACAGACCTGCGAGGCCGCCGCCGACTATAATTACATCTTTCATAAATACACCTCATTTTTAAAATAAAATTCTATTAAAACGTTTACAAATCGGATGATGCAAACGGCTAAAAGATAAGAACGCTGCAGTCAAACATCTTGTTACTTTATGTGAAGAAGCAGAGAACTTTTATTTGGATGCGTTTTCATCACCCGTCAAAAAAATAATCGACCAGTAATAGGATATTGTTAAGTGATTATTTAAAAACTTCTAACTGAGTAATATAGTATCAACAATTTGAACAAATGTAAACTATAATTATTCAAAAGGAATATTTTTGTTCAAGATATACTATCAGATTGACACACAAAATATGTTAAGTTATTACTAAGATAATAATTATCTGAAGGGGCGGAATATATGGATAAACAACCCAGGAAACAATTAAAAGTAAGAATTATTGAAATTAAAAATGAACTGCCTAAAAAACAGAAGGAACTGTGTGATTTCATACTTAAAAACTTTTCCAGTCTGGGACTTGCAACTATTAAAGAACTTTCAGAACAGGCCGGGGTCGGCATTTCTACTGTAATGAGAACAATCAAGGCTCTGGGCTATGATAATTATAATGATTTCCGGAGAGATATTTATGCAGGAGCGATGCCTGGGGAATCCAGATGGACATTGAAAAACTCCATCGACACTTTTTCCGAAGATAAGAACAGTGTAGTGAAAATATGGGAGGAAAGCGTCAAACTTCTTGAAAATTCCCTGAACGAAGAGTTCATGATGAATTTTGACAATGCAATGCAGTACATCAATGATGCTGAATCCATCAGCATATTCGGATCAAGACCGTATAAATCTGCGGCAACTTATATGAATCAGGTACTCGGGGAGTTCCACAGTCACGTCAGATTGTTGGATAATGATGCCGAAACACTTTTCGACAAAATTCTGCACATTAAGACTGGTGAGTTATTGATAGTATTTGCTTTTGAACCGTACACCAACCTGGTCGTCAATGCAGTGAAAGAATCAAAGGATCAAGGCGCTGATATCATATTGATTACAGATTTTGATTCGAGCCCTCTCATCAGGGAAGCGGATGTCGTCATCAAACTTTCAATCAATCAGAACCACTTTACGATTTTACCTATAATCGCCCTGATAGATGCCATGATTCTGGCAGCCGGCCAGCATTCAAGTACCGACTCGCTTGAGAAGATGAAATTACTTGAGGAAACATTGGTGAAAAATAACATACTCTATAATTCCTGATTATTAAAGGTGCCGGTGCATGACAGCATTGGCACTTTTTTATCCGAATTCATAAGTATTTTTTCGAATGAAAACAATCCTTTTTATAAAATATGGTTTACATTATTCCCTTATGGTGCTAATCTGTTTATGAAAACGAATACAAATAAAGGGGAAGTGATATCGAAAGTGAGCAGAGTGAACAGAACATCCATCACTTTGGCATTTGCGTACATCAGTTTTATAGTAGGAGCAGGTTTCTCAACAGGTCAGGAAATTTTGCAGTTTTTTGCGAACCATGGAATATGGGGGTATGCCACGGCTGTTACAGCTGGGCTGTTGATTACACTGGTTGGAATGCAGATTTCAAAACTCGGTTTCATATTGGGATCAGAAGACTATGCTTTATCTTTAAACCAGTTGTTTGGCACAAAGATTGGTAAAGTTTTTGATTACTTGCTGGTTTTCTTTTTCTATGGATTATCTGTAATTATGATTGCAGGAACGGGTTCGGCATTTTATGACGGTTTTGGACTGCCGGCATGGTTGGGAACATTATTTACAGTGATTCTTTTATTCATAGTACTGCAGTTTGATTTTACTTCGGTCGCAAAAATCCTTGGAATCATCACACCGTTTTTAATCGTTGCAGTGTTCATCATTGCAGGTTTGAGCATTTTGTCTCCTAATGTGCCTTTAAGTGAAGTTGAACAGCATACTGATATTGACAGGACGCCAAGCGGTATATGGGTGTGGGATGCCATCACTTATGCCGGGCTTGTCATAGCGAACAGTTTCGGGTATCTGGTCATCATGGGCGCGGCAAGCAAAAATCAGATGATATCGAAAAAGGGCATCATGTTTGGCGGTATTATTTTCACCATATTACTTCTTCTGATGACTGCCGGTTTAATAGCGAATCTGGAAATTGCGAATCAGGCGGACATGCCTACATTGATGATGGCGAATGAAATACATCCGGGACTGAGAATACTGATGACAGTGATCATGGTCGGTGTCATGTTCAACAGTGTCATCGGCGTACTGTATCCGTTCCTGACACGTTTTACAAAATCCTACTCGGTGAACTACCGGATAATGCTCGGTGTATCTCTGATACTGGCGTTTATTCTGAGCTTCGTAGGGTTTGTTGATCTGGTCAATTTCTTCTATCCTATATTCGGCTATATCGGTATTTTCATCTCCATTGCATTTCTGGTTTTATGGATAAGAGCCAAATATACAGGAAAAAGAATCAGCAAGCACTAAATGAATTATTTGACTAAAATGAATCCTTATAAAATCAAAGGGTTTACTTATGTTCAATTTGATGATAATCTAATCTTGAATGTCAGAATATTCTTTAAAGGAGGACTGTTAAAATGAGTACAGAGGTTTTGGATCTTAAACCTAAAGTAAAAGAATTCTTGAAAGATACGATTGGACTTTATATAAATGGAGAGTACGTAAAATCAACCGAAGGTGAAACATTTGATGTGCTTAATCCGGCAACAGAAGAAAAGTTTGCAGAAGTCTATAAAGGCAAGGCGGATGATGTCGACATCGCTGTCAAAGCTGCAAGGGATGCTTTTGATAATGGTGAATGGACAGAAATGGAAGCTCATACAAGAATGAGGCTGATCAACAATTTTGCATCACTATTAAATGACAACCGTGAAGAACTCGCACAGCTGGAAACCATCGACAACGGCAAGCCTTATGAAGCGGCGCTCACGGATGATGTCGACGGTACCATCCAGCAATTCGAATACTATGCTGGGTTTGCGACGAAAATCACGGGCAAGACGACTGAAGTTTCCCCGGATTATTTGAATTACACTCTACATGAGCCGGTAGGAGTCGTGGGACAGATCATCCCGTGGAATTTCCCGCTGCTCATGGCTTCCTGGAAACTCGGTTCAGCCCTTGCAGTCGGCTGTACGGTCGTCATCAAACCGGCATCGGAAACACCGTTATCATTATTATATATAGGGAAATTGTTCAAAGAAGCCGGTTTTCCGGACGGTGTCGTAAACATCGTTCCAGGTTCAGGCAGTGACGCAGGTGAGGCAATCATCAAACATCAGAATGTCGATAAAGTTTCGTTCACAGGTTCCACAGAAGTCGGAAAAAATGTAATGAGACAAGCGGCGGAACAGGTAAAAAGTGTCACTTTGGAACTTGGCGGAAAATCTCCGGGCATTATCTTGAAGGATGCGAATCTCGAAGAGACGCTTGACGGCACACTTTCTGGAACGATGTACAATCATGGTCAGAACTGCAGTGCAGTAACAAGAATCTACGTTCAAAGAGAAATTTACGAAGAAGTGATTCAAGGTCTCAAGGAAAGGGCGGAAAAGATCAAACTCGGTCCCGGCATGGAAAAAGACACGGACATGGGGCCGCTGGTTTCCAAAAAACAGCAGCAGACCGTATTGGATTACATTGAGAAGGGCAAAGAAGAAGGTGCCAGACTGATCACCGGCGGAACCGCACCGTTTGACAAAGGGTATTTTGTAGAACCGACAATCTTTGCTGATGTGGAAGATGATATGACGATTGCAAGAGAAGAGATTTTCGGTCCGGTCATGGCAGTGATGCCTTTCGATGATGTGGAAGAAGCCATTACCCGGGCGAATGACAGTGATTATGGTCTCGCGGCAAGCGTATGGACCGAGAATATCAAGTTAGGCCATTATATTACGAAAAAACTGGAGGCAGGCACCGT
>DEQG01000095.1:16497-18091 GCA_002360325.1 Salinicoccus sp. UBA3372
GGTCTGGAAAATTATACAGAGGTCAAAAGCGTCTACGTCAATATAAAACAATAAAATGCTGAGGAGAATGAACATGTTTAAACCTTATGGTATGATACCCGCTTTACCTACACCGATGAAGGACGGTGGAGTGATAGATTATGATGGCTTGGAAAAAGTGATCAACCACGTCATAGACAACGGTGTCCACGGCGTATTGGTCGGCGGCAGCAATGGTGAATATTCATTGATGACTCTGGAAGAGAGAAAAGAAGTCATCAAATTCGTCACAGACAAAACTGACGGCCGTGTACCGGTCATGGCAGGGACAGGGTGTCACAGGGAAGAAGATACCATCGAACTGACTCAATATGCAGCAGAAGTCGGCGTAAAGAGCGCCCTTGTCATCAATCCGTATTATATGGTCATCCGTGATGAAGATATATACGATTATTATAAGAGAGTCGCTGAGAGTACTGATATCAGTATCATCATTTATAACTACCCGGATGCAACAGGTGTCATGCTCGAACCTGAACTGATCGACAGGATCGGGAGGATTGAAAATGTGACCGGCATCAAAAACACCACTGACGGCGTCCATACTTCGAAACTGCTTCAACTGACTGAAGATAACCCGGATTTCAACGTATTGACAGGGTTTGAAGATCTCATCGTTCCGACGCTGGCACTCGGCGGTGAGGGTGCCATCGGTGTGGTACACAACCTGGCACCGGACAAAGTGGTTAAACTGTATGATCTGATTGTCAACGACAACAACATCAAAGAGGCGACCGAACTCAATAAAAAACTGCAGCCGCTTTACAATCTCGTTGAGGAAGAAGTCATCCCGGGCACTGTGAAAGCAGGACTGGAAGGAATCGGACTGCCGGGCGGACCGAGCAGAGCACCGCTGCCGGAAGCATCTGACGAGTTCAAGAAGAAAATCAAAGACTATCTCGAGAAACTTAACAGTTAATCTCATAGAAAAATGCCTGCATCAGCTTAATAAGCGATGCAGGCATTTTTGCGTACTGCGTGTCCGACAGAATTTTTCTATTCATCAGAAGTCCCAAGCGTCATTCCGCCGTCAACGACAATTTCCGCACCTGTACAGTAATCACTGTCATCGGAAGCGAGAAATGCAACAGCCTTCGCAATATCCACCGGTTTGCCGATACGGCCGAGCGGGACTGAATCGTAGTAGGAAAGAAGTTCTTCATTATCGGGCATCATCCCTGTGTCGATTGCGCCCGGGTGGACCATATTAACACGGATACCGTGTTGCCCCAATTCGACAGCGGCCGCTTTGGACATAGCAACAACCGCTGATTTGGTGGCAGCATATGCAGAAGATCTGCTGATCGGCGCAAATGATGAAATGGAAACGTTGTTGATGATGGAACCTTTCTGCTGTTTTTCCATGTGAGGGATGACGGCACTCATACCCATGAATACACCGAGCTGATTCACATTAATCAATTGCTGAAAATCCTCTAATGTTGTCTCTTTGAAAGATTGTCGCTTGAAAGCGCCGGCATTATTCACCAATACATCAATTCTTCCAAACTGATCGATGATTTTTTCGACAGCGGAGTGCCAATCACTTTCTTTC
>DEQG01000138.1:0-290 GCA_002360325.1 Salinicoccus sp. UBA3372
AGTACTTTTCTTCCTCTTCTTCTGCGGCGCGCTAAAATCTTGCGGCCGTTAGGTGTGCTCATTCTTTTACGAAATCCGTGCACTTTGCTGTGTTTACGTTTATTTGGTTGGTAAGTACGTTTTGTCATATCTAAACACCTCCGTAGACCATTGAATTACTTACATTCATTTTCTTCTCTGTGATTGCAACTATTAAAGGATAACAGAATCTCCGGCTGATTTCAATAAAATTTATAATGTTTTTATATGAAAATATGTGGATTATTAAGAAAATGTGGATAACTTTTGTA
>DEQG01000138.1:401-2941 GCA_002360325.1 Salinicoccus sp. UBA3372
ATAATTGCATGAGAATCATTGTTTTTTAGTGTTAAATACTTTAGAATTTGAATGTATCTCTGTGGAAAAGCATTATTAACTGTGAAGTTATCCACAGACTGTGTGTAACTTGTGGATAGTTATCCATATCTGTGATTAACTTTATCCACATCATGTGATTTTTGTGAAGAGAGAGGATATATATGAGTTCTATTAATGATATTTGGCAGAAAACTTTGGATGCCATCGAATCAGAAATACCGATTACGAGTTTTAAAACATGGTTTAACGACACAACCATGATTCATCTGGACAACAAAGTGGCGGTCATAAAAGCAGAAACCGAGTTCCAGCGTGACTGGCTGGAGAACCATTACAGCGACCTGATCCAAAAAAAGATATATGAATCGATCGGTGAACAGCCGGCCGTCCAGGTTACGACTCATGATGAGGTCGAAAAGGCTTCTCCTGAAGAGGAAGTCAAAGATACTTCCGCGCACACGCAGGCATACGCGCCTGCGCAGTTAAATATGAACAATACTTTCGAAACATTTGTCATCGGCAGCGGCAACCGCTTCAGCCACGCTGCTTCACTTGCGGTGGCAGAGGCACCGGCAAAAGCATACAATCCGCTCTTTATCTACGGCGGTGTCGGTCTGGGTAAAACACATTTAATGCATGCGATCGGACATTATGTTCTTGAACATAAACCGAATGCGAAAGTGTCCTATTTATCAAGTGAAAAATTCACCAATGAATTCATCAACTCCATCCGTGACAACAAAACCGAAGAATTCCGCAATAAATACCGCAACGCTGATGTTTTATTGATAGATGACATTCAATTTCTGGCAGGCAAGGAATCCACCCAGGAAGAGTTCTTCCATACGTTCAATGCACTGCATGAAGACAACAAGCAAATCGTCATCTCAAGTGACCGCACACCTAAAGAGATTCCGACGCTCGAAGACCGCCTGCGCTCACGTTTTGAATGGGGTCTGATTACGGATATCACGCCGCCGGACCTGGAAACGAGAATCGCAATCTTAAGGAAGAAATGTGAAGAGGAAAATGTAGAGATTCCGAATGAGGCGATGATTTACATCGCAAGCAACATTCAGACGAACATCCGTGAGCTGGAAGGGGCGCTGACACGGGTCGCAGCCTATTCCAAACTGTCCAATCAGCCGATGACGTCCGACACGGTGGCCGAAGCGCTGAAAGATATCGTGTCACAGAAGAAGCCGAAGAAAATCACCATCCAGGACATCCAGGAAATCGTCGCTTCATATTACGGCGTGCAGATTGAAGAGTTCGCATCTAAAAAACGGACGAAATCAATCGCATTTCCAAGACATGTCGCCATGTACCTGTCCCGTGAACTGACGGATAACTCCCTGCCTAAAATCGGAGAGGTTTTCGGCGGCCGGGACCATACGACGGTCATCCATGCACATGAGAAAATCTCCAGACTCGTATCTGAAGATTCGCTGTTCAAGGATGAACTGGAAGAGATAGAGAAAAAACTCAATTAATCAGTATAAATCTGATAAAATAATTAATGTGAACACTGTGGATAAATGATACACTTGACCTAACAGTTTATACACATGTGGATAAGTGGAAACAATCGTGTTCCAACCGAGTTATCCACATATTCACAGTGCTTATTACTATTATTACTATCTTTTTATAATTTATTAATATATAAGGAGTCATGAATCGTGAAAATAAACATCAATCGTCAATATTTCATCGAACAATTAAACCATTGCCTAAAAGCAATTTCTCCAAGAACGACTTTACCTATTTTGAATGGTATTAAAATTGATGTAAAAGATGATCGTATGATTTTAACCGGCAGTGATTCAGAAATTTCCATTGAAATTACAATTCCGGTTGAAGTGGATAATGAAGAAGTTTTGGAAATTCATGAAGCAGGCGCAGTCGTATTGTCAGGACGCTTCTTTGTGGACATCATTAAAAAACTTTCAGGTGAATTTGTTCAATTGGAAACGAATGATGCATTCCAGACTAAAATCACAGCATCAAAATCAGAATTCAACTTAAGCGGGAATAATCCTGACCAGTATCCGTTATTACCGGATGTCAGTGATGAGGAAAGTCTCATCATTTCTGCATCAGTATTAAAAAGCGTCATCAACCAGACGAACTTTGCAGTATCATTATCAGAAACAAGACCGGTACTGACAGGTGTGCACTGGCAGTTCAAAAATGACGAAATCACATTTACGGCAACCGACTCGCACAGGCTTGCACTCCGCCGTCTGACAGGCGGACAGTTCAATAACGACAGCAGTGATGCGATCATTCCAGGAAAGTCACTGTCAGAGCTGAATAAGATTATCAATGATACTGATGAAGAGGTCGAACTGCATCTGTCACAAAACCAGGTGCTGTTCAGCTATGGCAACATGCGCTTCATTTCCAGACTGCTTGAAGGGAACTATCCGGATACTTCAAGACTGTTCCCGGAAAACTTTGAGACGAAAGTGACTGTGAACAACGCAGAGTTCTACCATGCGATCGACCGTGTATCA
>DEQG01000138.1:3002-3384 GCA_002360325.1 Salinicoccus sp. UBA3372
CTGTCATCCAACTCGCCTGAAGTCGGTACTGTGAATGAAGACATCAATACCGGTGAAATCGAAGGTGAAGGACTGAAGATTTCCTTCAACTCCAAATATATGATGGATGCACTGAAGGCTATCAATAATGAAGATGTCACGATAGAATTTTACGGTACGATGCGTCCATTCACTTTAAAATCAAGTGAATCCGATGAAGTTGTCCAGCTGATTCTGCCGATCAGAACTTATTAATCATTAATTTAAAACTGAAAAAATTTGGACTGTCCTCTATTTTTGCGATAAAAAACGATGGACAGTCTTTTTTTGTGTGTAAGTAGGTTGACCCTATTTAGGTCGAAATACGCTATAAAGGCCTATTTTGGCTTTTTAAATGAAAATT
>DEQG01000077.1:0-3073 GCA_002360325.1 Salinicoccus sp. UBA3372
ATGAACCGGTGACAAGCGAGCGGGTCTTATAGTTTACTTCTTCGAAATACATGAAAGTTATCCAGGGAAGTGACTTGTTCAAAGCCTTTATGATGAAACCAGTTGATTGTGAAGGATTTGGTCACTTTTCTGCCGGATATGATGTAAATATCATCGACATCTGCCGTTTCCTGCAAATATAGATCCAGCACTTTGGATGCGATACCTCTGGAAACATAATCATCATGGATTAAAAAATTATTAACATATTGAGTAAAAGTATGGTCGCCTGAGGAGCGGAGGATGCCGATCAGTCTGCCGTCTTCCCATGCTGTGACGACATAATCTGAATTTTTAATGGCATAATGTAATTCATCATACCGGTCTTCATACTTTTTAATTTGTTTTGGCTCGAAAAATTCTATTAAAGATGCTTTGGAGATATATTTGTCTGTCGATAACTGAACCATCGCAATCACCCCTCTGTTAACACTATCTTAATCGAATAGACTGAAAAATGAAAGAAGTAATTGTATTTTCGGAAAGCGTTTTCTATAATTGAAATGATATATGTAATTTTGATTGAAAATTGAAAATTTATATTTACTTGGGGGATGCTGATGTTTTTAGCAATATTTAAGGAGACTGCAAAAAAGATTGTCCGCAATAAAAAGAACAGGCTGATGCTTATATTGTCTGTAATCGGCATTGTACTTTATGCATTTTTGGTAGTTTCCAATAATGAAAATATCCTGACCGTCGACAAGGATCAGATTGAGCTTGAAACTTATGCTGAATATGGTCAGAAGGAGTCGCGGCTGGATGCAGGGGATATCGCGGTCAATTCATTTACCGGCGTGGATACATATTCGATGGCCAAAAGGGAGTATGAACTGAACCACTCATTTTTGAAAACCATCGATGAAGGGGACATCCACCGGCTGGTGGAGCTTCAGACATCACAGACACCGTCGTTTCTGATGGAGAATATCAATGAATATCTGGATGAAAAATATGCCGGTGATTTTCAGATGAAAGAATTTGAACGGGTGACGATCTTTCAGCAGATGGATGCACTGGGTGAGCTCGATAATGTGAATAGCCATATTTATAACAATAAAAGTGCGTTCCAGCAGCTGCATTCGTTTTTCACCGGTTTTGGACCGTTGATCATTTTATTTCTGACTGTTTTTGTAGCGAGTGAGATTTTGACCGACGACAGAAAGCACAGGACAATAAAGGCCGGTCAGCCGGTGGGTTTCAGAAAATACATATTTTATCAGTCGGTCACGGTATTTTTGATTATGACGGCGGCGACCGCTGCTTTAATTACTTTATTCATATTGGTGACGGGGCTGCTGTACGGTTTCGGTCCGCTATCTCTGGATGTCACGCAGTATGTGTACCAGGATGGATACCGAGGAGAGGAAACGAACTTCTTTGATATTACTTTAAGCACATTTTTAATTCAGTCCGGTATGCTGACGGTCATCTTAATCTATTTGTTCGTCCGCATCAACGCAGTGCTTTCGCTTGTATTCAGACACGACATCGTTGTTATGATCATCGGTTTTTTACTTGTGGCGTTCAACAGAATATATTCAGGCGGCAGTGAAGAGACGGTACTTGGACTGCCTGCCCATATATTTCCGCAGAATTATTTTGAGTTTGGCACGGTTTTGAACGGTGTTCAAAATTACTTGACGATGTCGGATCAGTTTACTTTCATGAACGGACTGGTCGTACTGGCAGTGACGATTGTCTTCATAGAAATCATTTTATACGTAATCGTCTTCTGGATGGACCGTCAGAAATTTGAAAGGGCGGTGGGATGATATGCGTATGTTCAAATGGGATTTATTAAAAATACTGCGTGACTGGAAAGTCCGCATCATTTTAATCGCACTGTTTTTATTTATAGCGAGTTTTTCGACGTTATTTCAGAACCGTTCGATTGAGCTGCCTCTCGAAGAGACGAGGGAACAGTATGATCAGACTTTTGCGATTTTCAATGTGCTGCCGGATGAGGACTTTGAAACGGAAACAGGACAGGAAATTTACGATAAGCTTGCCGAGCAGCAGGAAATACTCGGCAACCAGCGTTATATATTGAATCAGAAAGAAGGCAACACGGTCGAAGGGCTGGAGGATATCGTCGCCGACTATGTCGAGCAGGGCATTATCATGACTGAGAACCAGCTGTCGTTTTATGAAGCGGATGACTTTGAATCGCAGGAACTGCTGCTTACTTTCATCCCGTCTGAAGAAGAGCTGGAAGAAGATTTAAAGTTCTTGAATTATCTTCAGGAGGAAAATGTGGAAATTGACTGGAACCCGATGTCACCGTCGCTCGTATTATTCAACCTGGTCAATCTGATTTCCGGTGTTGTGATATTTATTATCGCAGCGATACTCGGTGCCGACCGGTTTTCAAGAGACCAGGAACACAACTGGAGTATCACGCAGGGGATACCGCTCTCCTGGGCCGCACAGTGGCGGATAAGAACACTCATTTCCTGGGTGCTCATATGGCTCGCAGTCATAGCAGGGGTCTTTATTTCCTACTGGATCAACACATTGTCTGCGGATTCAGGGACAATCCGTTATCCTGTGTCGATTCTTGGCGGTGACAACGCGGAGTACATCAGCATACTGGAATATTCGCTGCTTGTCATCGGGCTGTCAATGATATTGAGTTATATCATCGTCAAACTGTCCACGGGGCTGAGTTTCGTCTTCAGAAATATTTATCTGACGATCACTCTGGTCATTGTCATATTTTATATCCCGGTCATATTGCTTCAGTTTCCGGCGATGGCGGAATGGAATCCGCTGACGTACCTGCAGATTCAGCCGCTCATCAGCGGAGAGTACACAATTTCGGAAAACATCAGTGTACCGAGAATCATAATAAACTTCATCATCTTATATATCATTTTGGAAATCATCTTTTATTTCATATTCAAATTGATACCGACGCGTACAGGCAAGCTTGAAAGGAGGAAAAACTAATGGCGCTGGATGTCAGAAATTTAACGATCAGATATGGTGACCATACAGTTTTAAGCGAAGTGAACTTTAATATAGAAGACGG
>DEQG01000077.1:3143-3550 GCA_002360325.1 Salinicoccus sp. UBA3372
ATCATCCGTTTCATCCCAATCCATGAAGGCAGTATTACAATCGACGGCAGGGAGTATAAAAACACTTCGAAAGATATTAAGGAACTGCATAAAATTGTAACGTTCTTCCCGGACCAGGCTGAACTCTATGAGGATTTCAACGGCTATGAGCATATTCAGATGTACCGTGATATTTGGAATAAAGATAAAAAGAACATTGATGATATCATCAGCCGTTTGAATATGGAAAGCTACGTGAAGAATAAGGTCAAGACGTACTCCCTCGGCATGAGGCAGAGATTGTGCTTTGCGATGATGATTGCAGCGAACACAAAAGTGATGTTCATGGATGAAATCATGAACGGACTGGACCCGGTGAATGTCGAGCTCGTGAGCAATGTCTTAAGGGAGATCAAGGAAGACGGCAA
>DEQG01000085.1 GCA_002360325.1 Salinicoccus sp. UBA3372
GTGTTTTATCCATAACAGTGCTCCGCCACTCCACAAGCAGCATCAGCAGCCATATTACACCCAATAATTTTATAAAATCCGTCATTCATACGACAATGATGAATGGAAGTTCAGGATTCAACGATATTTCATAAATCTCTCCCCGAGAGACCAATAAGTGCTCATGAGTCCAAAAACCATAGTCCATATAATACCTGAAGTAATTAATATTTTATTACTCTTCATAGAAAACCCCTCCTTTTCTATTCAAGTTTGACTTTAATGACAAAAGGCATCTTATATATATTAAAGAGTCTTTATTTGTACTATAATACAATTGATTGAGCCAACTTTTATCCCGCCTGACCTAAAGGACTGGATGATGTATTATGGGGATGCATCCCTTCAGACTATTCTTCAACTATTTTAATGGTGAAATATAACTTGCAATGGGAGTGAATTTACAATGTGGGTCAATATCATACTGATAATTTTAGCTGTAGAAGGAGTCATCCTTTTCTACTATGGACTGCAAAAACAATCCCAGCTCTTTTTCTTTCTGGGGATTACCTCTTTTTTCATACCGGTTGTTTACTTTATAAGCGGTTTTACATATATGCCGCTCGTGCCTGTAGCGGCACTGATCATCACTTACATAGCAAAGAGGAAAATTACGCTCGCTTAAGTAAATAATAAAACCCCGCGGCCATTGGCCACGGGGTTTACTGTTCATAAAATATTTTTTCATTTCCAAAGATACCCAATGCCTTTCAGCCTCTCGACACATTCTTTAAGATGTTCATCTTCAATCGCCATTGATATGCGGATGAAGTTTCTGCCTCTTGAACCGAATGGAATGCCCGGTGTTGCGAGTATCGATTCTTCTTTCAGCAAATACTTTACAAAGCTTTCACCATTAAATTCATCCGGCACTTTGATCCAGCCGAATATGCCGCCTTCAATCGGCTCGATTGGAATATCCGCTTCTGACAGTTCTTTTAAGACCATGTCTTTCCGTTTTTTGAAAATATCTCTTTGAGCTATCAGAAAATCGTCTTCCCTGTTCAAGGCATCGGCCGCCGCTTCCTGCAGTACGCCCCACATGCCCGTCTGGGTGTGGTCCTGATAAATATTAATCGCTTCAATCATCTCTTTATTGCCGACAGCAAAGCCTGCCCGGAAACCGGACATATTATAACTTTTTGAAAATGAATATATTTCCATTGCCGTCGATAAATCCGGGTCACTTTCGAGAATGCTCGGATGTTTACCTTCAAAACCGAAACCGGCATAGGCAAAGTCATGCACAATCTTTATGTCTGTGTCTTTGAACCGGTTGATCGTCTCATCAAAGAACTTCTTTGAAGCAACTGAACCAAGCGGATTCGAAGGATAATTCAAATAGATCAGCTTTGTATTATCCAGTTCTTCCTGATCCAGTGCATCATAATCCGGCAAATAGTCATTCTCCTTCAACAGCGGCAGGTCATACTCAACACCTTTCGCCAGACTCACACCTGCCGCGTAGTCCGCATACCCCGGGTTCGGGAGAAAGACCCCCTCCCCCGGCTCGATGAATATCATCGGAAACTGGACGAGCGCACTTTTTGTGCCGTAAAGAATCGCGATGTTCTCATCTTTCAGATCCACATCATAATGACGTTTATAAAAATTTATAATCGCAGCTTTAAATGAAGGACGGCCGCGAAATCCCGGATACTTGTGATTGTCAGTAATTTCGACAGCATTCTTCACTGCCGCTTTTACACTTTCAGGCGCACTGCCGTCCGGAACGCCGACAGCAAGGTTGATCAGCGGTTTCTCGCCGATTTCAAGATCTTCATTCAGCGTACTGACGCTCGCAAAATAACTTTCGGGCACAGATTTCAATAACTCATTCATGTTCTACTCCTCCTCCGGTTTATCGAATCCCTGGAAGTCTTCATCAATGACCTGATCAAAGTATTCAGACTGTGCAGCTTCAATCAAGTCATCGGCCATTTCTGAATCCTTATCTTCCGTATTGACAACTATTCTGTTTCTGAAGTATTCATTCATGCTTTCAAGTACCAGCGCGTCTTCAAGGTTCATATCACTTGCCAGCGCAAAGTTCCCCGGCACGAGTGACAAGCCGATCTGTTCCACGCTTCTCGGCAGCTGTCCGGCATCCTGGAAGACAAACTCGAGATTTTTATTATTGCTCGTAATATCCTCTTCCTCTATCGCCAGCATATTCGCATCTTCACTGATCGTAATCAATCCTGCTTCTTCCAAAGTCAGAAACCCGCGTGAAGAGTTGACCGGGTCGAGCGGCAAAGCAACTTCACTGCCATTCGTTATTTCTTCAAGTGATTCAAACTCACTCGAATAAAGACCCATCGGTGCGGTCGGCACCTGGATCAGACCGTGCAGATCCGTGCTGTTCTCTTCATTGAAGTTCTCCATAAATGTCTGGTTCTGATACAGGTTCGCATCAAGGTCTCCGTTGTGAAGCGCATTGTTCGGCTGGACGTAATCCGTATATTCAACAATCTCCACCGAATACCCCATCTCTTCAAGAGGCGGCTTCAAAGCAAAATTGACCATATCACTGAAGGGACCGGTAGATGCACCGATGGTGATCACTTCACCTTCATCTTCATATAAAAGTACACTCGAGACGATGATGACACCTAAAGTTCCAAGTAAAAATAAAATAATACCTCGCATCTATTTCCCCTCCTCACGACGGCTTAAAAAGTCACCGATTAATTGTACAAGCTGAACGATGATGATCAGCAGAATGACCGTCACGGCCATTGTCAAAGTATCATAACGGTAATAACCGTAACGGATGGCAAGGTCACCGATACCGCCACCGCCGACGACGCCCGCTGTCGCACTGAATGCGATGATCGTAATGATTGTCAGCGTAATTGCCTGGATCAATCCTTTTTTAGCTTCAGGTATCAGCACATCGGTGACAATCATGTATAAAGGCGCACCGCCTGCGATGCTCGCTTCAATGACACCGCTGTGAATGCTGTTGAAACTCGATTCAACCAGCCTTGCAAATAAAGGCACTGCCGCGATCGACAATGCGACACTCGCAAAGACCGGGCCGTGCGAAGCATTGACAAGCCAAGTTGCAAACGGCATGATCGCAACGATCAAAATGATGAATGGAAATGAACGGATGACGTTCACAAGGGCACCGAGCACCTGATTCAACGGTTTCACTTTAAAAAGTAAGTGGTGCTGTGTAACAAATAATAAGACACCGAGCGGCAGTCCGATCAATACCGCGAAAAATATGGATATCGAAACCATCAAAGTCGTTTCCAGAAATGCTTTATAAAGTAATGGTCCAAGGTTCGTTATACTACTCATATATCTCAGCCCTTTCTATACCTGGAGTTTCGGTGATATTACGGCTCAGCCGTTCAATTTCAGAAGGCTCACCTGTCACCTGAAGCATCAGAATACCGAGCGGAATGCCGTTAATATATTCGATTCTGCCGTTTAAAATGCTGATGGACAGATCAAACTCCCTGTAAAGTTTATTCAAATAGCTCTCTTCCGCACTTTCCTGGAGAAACTTGATCGTAATGATTTTGTTCTCTTCTGTCTGCACGATATGGGGAGGAATCTGAAAATCATAAATATCCTGGACGAATCCTTTCGTCACTTCGTGCGTCGGTTCACTGAATATTTTATAGACATCGTCCATTTCAATGATTTCACCATTCGACATGACACCGACACGCTCTGCAAGATCCTTGATCACTTCCATCTCATGGGTGATGACGACAATCGTTATGCCGAGTTCTTTATTGATCCGCTTCAGCAGATTCAAAATCGTCTTTGTCGTTTCCGGGTCCAGCGCACTCGTCGCCTCGTCACTGAGCAGTACATCAGGATTATTTGCAAGCGCCCGTGCAATACCCACACGCTGCTTCTGTCCGCCACTCAAGTTTTTCGGGAAGACCGTCTTTTTCTCCGACAGACCCACCAGCTCTAAAAGCTCGTCAATCCGTCCGTCAATTTCAGATTTCGGATACTTCGCCGCCCTTAAGACAAATGCGATATTATCCGCTACCGTCTTTGATTCAATCAGGTTGAACTGCTGGAAGATCATGCCGATCTTCTGACGCTTCACACGTAAATCTTTCTGATTTAAAGCAGTAACTTCATCATCACCGACATGAATCGTACCCGTCGTCGGCGCTTCCAGCAGGTTGATCAGTCTGAGAAGCGTACTCTTCCCTGCCCCGCTGAAACCGATCAGACCGAATATTTCTCCTTCGTTGATCGTCAG
>DEQG01000079.1:0-1343 GCA_002360325.1 Salinicoccus sp. UBA3372
ATTGTCATCGGATTCTTTATTGTCGTTTGTGTTTAATGTAACGAAATGAACACCGTTATAATCGAAAGAGTAATATGAATCCCCATCGACTGCATCGTTTGTGACCGGCACTTTGAAGTGTTCATTGAATTTCTCAGTTACAGGATCATCGTTCCGGTCCTATGAATACTCATCATGATTGCCTTCCCGGAAAATTAAAAATGCCCTCGCAATGAGGGCATTTTCGCAATTTATTTCAAATCCAATATTTTAATATACTTTTCAAGCCGGTCGGCTGCTTCCGTCAACTCTTCCATACTGCAGGCAAATGAAAGTCTGATATGCCCTTCGCCGTATTCGGAGAACGAACGTCCCGGCACAACTGCCAGATGGACATTTTCAAGCAGGTCCGTCGCAAACTTGAATGAATCCTTTTCGTACTTGCTGATGGATGGAAAGATATAGAACGCACCGGTCGGTTTCGACACTTCAAGACCCATATCGACCAGTCTCTTATAAATATAATCACGGCGCTGAATATAAGCCTGATTCATCTCTTTAGGCACATGAAGCTGAGTCGTCAGCGCTTCGATTGCCGCATACTGGCTCGGGATGCTCGCGCATATCGTGTTATACAGGTGGACGGCTGTAATATCTTCCATGATTACACTGTGTCCGACTACATATCCGATACGCCAGCCGGTCATGGCATGGGACTTGCTGAGACCGTTGACGATAATCGCCTTTTCTTTGATTTCCGGATACATCGCCAGACTGATATGTTCGCCTTCTAAAGTGTTCTCGCCATAAATTTCATCTGTTATGACAAAGATATCATGCTTTTTAAATACTTCGACAAGTGCATCCATCTGCTCTCTCGTATATGTGACCCCCGTAGGATTGGTCGGATAATTCAGCAGCACCGCTTTTGTTTTGTCTGTAATATTCGACTCAAGCAGCTCAGGTGTGGCGATATAGTCCGTTTCCGACATATCAACGAATTTCGTCACGCCCCCGCTGAGTTCTATGATTGGTTCATAACCCAGATAAGTCGGTGCCGGAATAAGCACTTCATCTCCTGGATCGATGATGGCTCTTAGAATCCCGTCTATCCCTTCACTGCCGCCGACAGTGACAAGCACTTCACCGTTCGGATCATAGTCTGCACCGTAACTGTCTTTATAATACTCGCTGATTGCCCTTCTCAGTTCAAGCAGTCCCGTGTTGTGGGAATACTTCATAGACTTTGTATTGATCGCATCGATCGCCGCCTGCTTCACCGGCTCCGGCGTATCAAAGTCGGGCTGTCCAAGTGTCAGATCCACCGCATCCGGGAACTCTTCCACACGGTTGGCGAACTGTCT
>DEQG01000079.1:1522-10676 GCA_002360325.1 Salinicoccus sp. UBA3372
CCGTAATCCCCATAAGCAGAAGCCATGTCAGCCTGAAGATATTCATCGCCGTCCATTGCAGGCGTCGTGGAAATATAGGTCAGATGGGCAATAGTGCCGTCTGCCTTGTTCACAATGCCCGTCACTGCATTGTCCATGGCTTCTCCGACGTCGCTATCCGACTCTGATTCCCCATCAGGTGTTACGTCCTCTTCCGCTTCATCATTTCCTTCATCTGTTTCCTCTTCAGCCGCGTCGCATGCTGTCAGCAAAAGAATACTCATGATTATCATTAACAAATATTTCACAATGATCTTCCCCTCATTTATGATAAAATAGCAGCAATCATATGAATATATATTCCATAAGGCCTTCTTAATAATCTAGGAATTGTCATTTTTTAAAAAGTTTGGAGGGTTTTATTTTGAGTAAAAAGACAGTCAAAAGGATTTATGTGATTGGCATGATCATCTTATTGATAGCTGCTGTGATGAACCTTGTGCTGGAGGAAACACTGTTGAATCCATTTATCATATTCGGTTTCATGTTCATATTGCTTGCAGTCAATATTTATAACAACACCAGAGCAGACGGTGAAGATAAATCAAAATAAAAACTGAACCTTTGCCTGAGCGGCAAAAGTTCAGTTTTCTTCATATCGTTAAATATTTTTCTTTTCTTCCATATACCATGTAATACAATACTGCTGAGATGACGACGATGACCGTCATTGAATTATACAGTCCGCCGTATCCGATGAATGGTACAAGCTGGCCGAATATATACGACCCGACACCGAGCCCGAAGTCCAGGCATATGAAGAATGTCGAAGTTGCAAGCCCTACATTTTTCGGTTCTGCGAGTTTAATACATAATGCCTGAATGATCGACTGGAAATTACCATAGCCCAGGCCAATCAATCCTCCTGCAAAAAGCAGCATCCATCCGGACTGTGCATTGCCGAGTACGAGATACGCTGCGAACAAAACGACAAAGGCCGGGTAGACAATGATGTTGGCGCCCTTCCGGTCCATCAGCCTCCCGGTAAACGGCCGGGTGACCAGCATCACAATTGCGTTGACCAGGAAGAAGTAGCCCGCTGCCGTACCGAGTCCCTGTTCATCTGCATATAATGCAATGAATGAGAATATAGTTGAATGTGCCAGACAGATGATCAGTATCGTTGATGCAGCCGGCAATGCATCCCTGTCCACAAACTGAAATTTCGGTTTAGGTTCTTTCGTCAGATCGATCGTTTCATTATCAGTCTTTATGAAAATTGTAAAGACACTTGCTATTAACACGACCGTGAAGACAAGAAGGAACAACATTTGGTAATCGACATATTCCAATAACGTGAATGCGAGATAAGGTCCAATTGCCGTCGCCATGACAAAGCTCAGACTGAAATACCCGATCCCTTCTCCTCTACGCCTTGCCGGCAGAGCGAGGGCCGCTATCGTGCCGACCGCCGTTGTCGCCACGCCATTGGCAAAGCCGTTAAAGAATCTGACGATGAGCAGCATCCAGAAGCTGCCGGCAAAAAAGTACAGTCCGTATGTAACGATGAACATGATTGTACCGATATACATGATTTTTCTTGCACCGATCAGACTCAATTGATGACCGGTGACAATTCTGCCGATCAATGACCCGACGATAAATATCCCTGCTGCGAGACCCGCATTGCTTGTCGAAATGCCGAACTCGTCGATTGCGTAGCCGCTGATGGTCACCATCAAGAGAAACATGGCCAGCATAATAAAGAAATTAAATATGAAAACTATGATAAAATCACGGCTCCATAAACGCTCCTGCACACTGCTTCCTCCTTACTGTCCGTTTCTAAATTACAGTTTTTCCAATATTGATGCCGTCACTTCCACCGTTGAAGCATTACCGCCGATATCCGGCGTCATGATACCTTCTCTTAAAGTATCTTCAATTGCTTTCAACAGCCGGCTTCCTAAATCTTCATATCCGAAATGATCGAGCAGCATTTTCGCAGTCCAGATCTGCCCGATCGGATTCGCAAGGCCGCGTCCGACAATATCCGGTGCCGAACCGTGAACCGGTTCGAACATTGAAGGGTATTTCCCATTAATATTCAAGTTTGCGCTTGGTGCGATACCGATGCTGCCCATGATTCCCGCACCGATATCGGATAATATATCTCCGAATAAATTACTCGCCACAACGACGTCATAACGTTCCGGACGTGTGACAAACGAAGCGGACAGCGCATCGATATGTTCCGATGCAGTCGCTACTTCCGGGTATTCTTTCGAAACTTCCTTGAACACATCATCCCAGAAAGGCATCGCATGATATATACCGTTTGATTTTGTCGCGCTCGTTACTGCAGAGCGTCGGGACTGTGCCAGATCAAATGCGTACTCCATCGCCTGGGAAGTCGCACGCTTTGAGAATACACTGCTCTGGATGGCGATTTCATGTTCTTCATGAAACATTCGTCCGCCGACTGAACTGTACTCACCTTCACTGTTTTCTCTGACGATCACAAGGTCGAAATCTTTCGGATTGCCAAGCGGGGATTTCACTCCGTCAAAAACCTTCGCCGGCCTGACGTTGATTTCCTGCTGGAATTCCCTGCGGATTTTTATAAGCAGCCCCCACAGTGAAATGTGATCCGGCACTTTATTCGCATCTCCTACGGCACCTAAAAAGACCGCATCACTTTTACTGAGTTTTTCAATGCCGTCCCCGGGCATCATTTCACCATGCTGCAAGTAATAGTCACAGCCGTAATCATAATGTTCAAACTCAAATTTCAAACCACCGTGCTGCCCTGCAAGACGTTCCAGTATCGTCAGTGCACCCGGAACCACTTCGTGACCGATACCGTCACCCGGAATTACAGCCAGTCTTATCGTCTCCATCACTTCACTCCTCATCTTTTAATTACAATAACTTCATTATAACAAGTTCCTTTCCTGTATAGGTCTTTGTTAGAAATAAAATTAAATTTTAAATAATCAGAAAACGTCTTGCTTTATTAGTGTTTACTTGATAAAATAAACACTAATTTTCAAATCAAGTAAGTGTCTTGTTTTTATAGTTAGAAGGAGGGTCCATTATGGGACAAACAATACAAATCGAGAAAGCAAATTCATTGAAAGAAAAACCAGATGTATCGACGGTGAAATTTGGCACGGTGTTTACGGACTATATGTTCACATCGGACTATACACCTGAGCATGGCTGGGAAGAGCCTGCCATTGTACCGTATAAAAATCTCGAGATTTCTCCCGCTGCAAACGGTATCCATTATGGACAATCTGTTTTTGAGGGTTTGAAAGCATATAAAAACGGTGATGATATTTTATTATTCAGACCGGATGAGAACTTCAAACGGCTGAACACTTCATTGGAACGGCTTGCAATGCCTAAGATCAATGAAGAAACAAGCTTGAATGCACTTTATGAATTGATTAAATTAGAACGTGACTGGGTACCTGACGGACCCGGACAATCATTATATATCCGTCCGTTCATATTTGCAGATGAGGCCTTCTTAGGTGTCCGATCTGCGAGGACATATAAATATAACATTATTTTATCTCCGGTTGCCGGATATTACGGCGGCCAGCTGGATCCGACAAGCATCTATGTCGAGGATGACTATGTGCGTGCTGTACGCGGCGGAGTCGGGGCCATCAAGTGTGCGGGCAACTATGCTGCCAGCATTCTTGCACAGCAGAAAGCTGCTGAACTTGGTTACGAGCAGGTGCTCTGGTTAGACGGTGTTGAACAGAAATATGTCGAAGAAGTCGGCAGCATGAACATCTTCTTTGTCAGAAACAATGAACTGATCACACCACAGTTGAACGGCTCTATCCTATCAGGCATTACCAGAAAATCTTTAATACAGCTTGCCGAGTATAAAGGATATACAGTCAAAGAAGAAAAGATTCTTCTTGACGATCTGCGTGACGGGCTTGAAGACGGCAGCATATCTGAAATCTTCGGTTCAGGTACAGCGGCAGTCATCTCGCCTATCGGCCGCATGAACGTCCATGGTGAAGACTATGTTGTTAATAATAACCAGGTCGGACCTGTTGCGGAGGATCTCTATAATCACTATACAGGCATCCAGTATGGAACTTTGGAAGATCCATTCGGCTGGATTGTGAAACTGTAATGTTCAATAAAAAAAACGTCAGTTCAATTGAGCTGACGTTTTTATCATTCTTTATTTCACTTCCAGAGTCACAGTCCCTATATTTTCATATTCCGCTTCATACAGACCCTCTTCCAGATCTATCGGTAAATTGAATGTCCCTGACGATACGACCCAGCCTGCCTCTATCACTTTACCTTCTTCATGCAGCTTCTGAACCAGCCATTTCACCGATTCAGCCGGATGTCCCATAACTTCACTTGAACGTCCTTCTTTAATCACTTCACCGTTATACCTCAAAGTCCCTTTAATATCATCCAAATCTTTATATTTGAAGTAGTCACCGTTACCGAATGTAACACTGCCGGCCACCGCGCTGTCTGAGACCACCTCATATTTTGACGCATGCGGGAACCAGTCTTCGTAGCGTCCGTCCGGTATTTCAAGACCCGGGGCAATCATACATTTGCTTAATATATCTTCAGAAGTATCCTCGATTGTGAGATCCTCCTGTACTAAAAAAACCAGCTCCATTTCCAGCTTCGGTACATTATAATCTGACAAGGAGGCATTATTAATTATATTCTTTTGAGTATATGCACCATAGAGCGGTTCATCATGGTCAAACATCTCCTGTGTCTCTTTACTCGTTAAACTGACCTTGTATCCTCTCAGCACTTCTTCATTATCTTCAGTTTTCAACTTCAGAACCTCACCCTGAATCTGATAAGCTTCTTCGATTGACCGAACATCGATACTGCCAAGTGCTAACGGCACTCTTTCTATATACGCTTCATACAATTCAGCAGCTATTGACATGGAAATCCCCCTAAAATGTAGTTATATGAATGATATCATTTTATCCTTTAAAATTCATAATTACATATTAAAAATATCGAACTGCAATGACAGTCCGATATTTCCAATGTTACTTCACTTCCTTAAAACTCTAATCAGCACAGCTGACGCGACCGCTAATATGAGCAATATTACCGCTACTATAAAAATAAAGTAATTATCGTCAAACATAGGGCTGGCCACCGCTGCACTTTCTTCATCCGTCTCCACCTGTGAAGATTCTTCTTCGGATGAGCTTTCTTCTCCCGGAGCTGTCTTCTCAGCCTGTTCCTCTTCTTCAGCTGATGTTTCTTCCTCACCATTTTCAGCTGCAGTGTCTTCTGTGGATTCTTCTGATTCAGAGTGTTCCTCCTCAGAAGCATCTGTCACGTCTTCTTCAGGTCTTTCTTCTTCATCCATGGAGTTCTGCTCAATCGCCGTCAGCAATGCTTCTGCCGCTTCATCTATCGACGACTGTTCCTCTACATTGCCTTCATCACTTTCAGAAAGCATATCCTGTGCTTCACTCAGCGCTTCTGCTAAATCATCTGAACGTTCAGCTTCCGGAATTTCTTCAGCCTGACTGATTGCTTCTTCAAGTTTTGAATCGTCGACGTCCGGCGCTTCTTCTTCCTCTTCAGAATCATCCGGTTCCGCTGCGGTTGTCGCGTGGCGGAAGAAAGATGTGAATAAGGCATCACCGCTGGAATCCAATGGTTCTACGTAAAATTCATAGTTCGTATTCGTGTCCAGGTCTGTCGCTTCATATTCACTTTCAGAAACATTATCGACCAGTTCACCGTTTTGATAAACATTATAAGACTCCGCATTGTCATGCGCATCCCAATGGATCATCATCGTATTTCCGGTAATCTCTCCGAAAGTTACAATTCTGTTATGCAGAGTATCGATGTATTCGTAAGTCCGGGGTGCTCTTGACTGCAGCTTATCCCGCTCTTTCCCGTCCAGGTAATACATTGCAAACACTTCAGCAAAGTATTCACTTGGCACGTCAAAATACTCTGATACCTGGTGATCGCCGAACAGTGCATTTTTTTCTGCCGCCATGATCTCATTGAACTCTGATGTTGAACTGAATGTGAATCCGGCAGTATAGCTGTCCACTGCATGTGCATATTCGTGCAGTTCCAGGTTGATTGTTGAATGCCCGTTGCCTGCATCACTGTATCCTATTCTCGCGGCTGTCGTAAAACCTCCGGCTCCGGGAACATCATCCCAGGTGCTTCCGCTCTGCTCCCAGCCTCTCGGCACAGTACCTGACAAGTGCTGAAATTCAGGCAGATCGGTTAAAGGCACATCCATCAAAATGATACTTACTCCAGAGCGGTTGGTTTCATATAGAATTCTTGAATCTACATTATTCAGCCTCTCTATCATCTGCTCAGCATCATTAGAACTATCCGTTGTCCGCACTTCAATCATATCAGCCAGATTTTGATCCTGAGCTGAAATATTCTGATTCAGACCGATAAAAATTAATAAAACCGTAATTAAACCAATCATCAGTTTCCCGGTATATTTGTGCATGGAACAACCTCCCCTCTGAAGTAATTTTATTTTTCAATATATTAATATATGAGTATAGAACATTCTAAAGTGACTTTCAAAGAATACCATGTATGCATAAAATAAAAAGTCTGTATTTGACCGTTATACTTTTATTCCCTCCGAAGCAGGTCAGTAATCTAAAAGTTTACATATCACAATAAATTTTCATTAATAATCAATTTCCTTTTTTAATAGTGATATAATCTATGCTAAATATAGCAAGGGGGTATATAAAATGGATGTTGAAGTGAATTCCTTGATTTCACCGGACCAGACATGGATTTTATGGGCTTTTTTAGTCGGATGGGCAGCAGTAAGTATAGTACTGGAACAAAAATTTTCCTGGGCATCGAAACTGTCAGGTGCAATCATCGCTCTGGTCGGTGCGATGCTGCTCGCCAACCTGCAGATCATACCGGTGGAATCACCTGTCTATGATGCTGTATGGAGTTACGTCGTACCTTTATCCATACCGCTTCTGCTCTTCCAATCGAATATCGTGAAAATATGGAAGGAAAGCGGGCGTCTGCTGCTGATTTTCCTCATCAGTTCAGTGGGGACTGTAGCAGGTGCCATTGCCGGGTTCTACATTCTCCGGTCGTTCATACCACAGATTGATGTGATTGGTGCGATGCTGACAGGTTCATATGTCGGCGGCAGTGTAAACTTTGCAGCAATGGCGGCACGATTTGAAGTGCCTGAAGGTATCATATCTTCTACAGTCGTAGCAGATAATCTATTGATGGCTTTATACTTTTTAGTTTTAATTTCAATACCGACCATCAATTTCTTCAGAAATAAATTCAGCACACCTTATATTGATGAACTGGAAAAGAATACGGATAACGATAATCAGGCCGCTTCGTACTGGCAGAGAAAAGAAATCTCATTGAGCGATATAGCGCTGGCGACCGGTACATCATTTGCGATTGTTGCGGTTTCTTTTACACTGGCTGAGTTTTTCACAAATCTCATTCCTGATGATGCGAATATTTTTCTGTCTATATTAAGAGGCATTATCGGTGATAACTATTTGATGCTGACAACTCTGACTTTACTGCTCGTCACTGCTGTACCCAAATATTTTGAAAGTATTAACGGTGCACAGGAAATCGGCACTTTCTTAATTTATATATTCTTTGTGGTGATTGGTGTACCTGCATCCATCCCATTGATTATACAAAATGCACCGATCATTCTCGTGTTCGCCGCGATAATGGTACTCATCAACATGATCATCTCTTTCGGTGTCGGCAGACTGTTCAAATTTAGTCTGGAAGAAATCATATTGGCAAGTAACGCAAACATCGGCGGACCGACAACGGCAGCCGCCATGGCCATTTCAAGAGGATGGGTGAAGCTCGTCGGGCCGATATTGATCATCGGGACGCTCGGGTACATCATCGGCAACTATTTAGGCACGATGATCGGACTGTGGTTCGGCAGTATGCTCTAAATCCTTAAAGAATCAGGGAAGTCTGAAGAGACAGAATATATCTGTCTCTCCAGGCTTTTATTTATCAAAAATTATTTTTCCATATTTGCAACTAAACGTCCTGTCACTTTGTTATCCTCAAGCATCTGGATACCTTCAGGAATTTCATCAAAGGTAATTTCAGTAATTTTCGGACTGACTTTTCCTTCAGCCATCAGCGCGTACATATCTTCTATATCATGTTTCGTACCGCCGTTACTGCCGACAAGTGTCGCCTGCTTCGTTATCATCGAAGTGACGTTGACCGTTGTTTCAAGTTTACCCATGCCGACAAGAACCACTTTACCCTGGAAACCGACGGACTCAAGTGCCTCGCGTGTTGTGATATCGAAACCTGCAAAGTCGATGATGACTTCAGGCTCAAATTCTGCAATTTCCTTAACATTTTCATATACGCCCGCAGCACCAAGATTTTCGGCCAGTTCTCTTGCTTTAGGGTTTGTGTCGATTGCATAAACTTCAATTTCCTGGGCAATTGCCGCTTCCAATGCAATCTGTCCCAGACCGCCGATACCGATCATACCGACTTTCATGCCCTTTTTGATGCCGCCTTTGTTAAACGCTGCGTGGTAGGATGTCATACCTGCGTCCGTTCCTGCTGCTGCAGCCGCAAAGGATACGCCATCAGGAATTCTGACCAGATCATCAGCCGGTGCCAGTACTTTGGTACCAAAGCCGCCGTCGTATGCATAGCCCGGTGCAGTACCGCTCGGCCCTGTCGGACATACTGCCACTTTATCGCCGACTTTATAGTCCTTGACACCTTCGCCCACTTCGCTGATGACACCCGCAACTTCGTGTCCCATAATGACAGGGAGCTCGCCGAGTAAAACTTTCCATCCTTCATCTCTTAAAACACCCACGTCCGAGTGACAGAGACCTGCTACCTTCATATCAATAACAACTTTGCCGGATTCAGCTTTCGGATCTTCTTTTTCAACTAACTCTAACGGTTTATTTGTATCAACAAATTGCCAGCCTTTCATTGATATCCCTCCACATTTTGTTATTTATTTCACATATTCATTGTATCAATAAAAATGGAGAATTGACAGTGTTTCTGATTATGATAAAAAATAAATAGGACACTGATAAACAGCGTCCTATTTTACGAAATTACAGACTCTCCAATT
>DEQG01000055.1:0-5106 GCA_002360325.1 Salinicoccus sp. UBA3372
GGAAACGCGAAGTTGTGCGAAATCTGCTTCACCAGCTCTCACCTCCCCCAAGGCCTATTAAATGACCTCGCCATCATAAGATAGTAAAATTGAGGCAAATGATAGGAGGTTCGTCAATGCTTGCAGCTATTGATCTGCAGAATGATATTTTTGATGACAGGGGATCGGGATATGTCAAGTGGACTGAAAAGGTGAAAGACGGTATCGAAGCGAGGATCAAAATGGCGGTCGAGGAAGATGAGCCGATTATATATACACGGAATCTGTACCCGGAATTTGAGTACGATAAACGGTCGGAGGAGAGTATCCATTTTGACGAGGCGATCTACCCGCGCTTCCGCAACCTTCTCGAAACGCACGGTGACGAATACACCAAAACGTTCTACGGAATTCCGCCGGATGAGGCGAAGAGTCTTCTGGAAAAGTACAGGTATGATGTTGAGAACAATCGTCCGATCGAGTTTATCGGGGCGGAGACGAATATCTGCATCCTCGCAAATATCATGGTGATACAGAATGTCTTTCCACAGGCAGAAATCATATTGAATAAAAACCTGGTTGCCAGTACGAGTGATAAACTGCATGATATGTCGATCGAAGTTCTTTCCAATATGAACGTGACAATCATAGGATAGGCCGGCTGTTCATAAGCAGCCGGTTTTATTTTATGAAAAATTGCACTACAAATTATCTCAAAATTGTGTCATAATATAAATAATACTTCGGTAATCGAAAGAAACGTGGTGTGGCATGTGTTAAAGATTTTTAGAAAATCCCTTAAATATAAGTGGTTTATGGCGATTGCACTGTTATGTATGCTGACTGAACTCACGGTGGAGCTGCTTCAACCATTTTTCATATCAAAAGTGATCGATGATGGTATTGTCATGCAGGAGCTAGATGTTGTGTGGCTGTATCTCGGTGTCATGCTGGGACTCAGTCTGCTGTCATTCATCGCCGGGATCATCAACTCATACTTTGCGAGTTTTGTCGCGACAAATTTCAGCTATGATCTCAGGATGGCGATTTTTAAAAGAATCCAGAATTTCACTTTGACGACGCTGTCCAAGTTTCCCACGTCAAGCCTGATTACACGTCTGACGCAGGACGTGCTGATGACTGAAATGCTGCTGTACATGTCGCTCAGAATCGTGCTCAGGGCGCCGCTCCTTGTCATCGGCTCCCTCGTCATGTCATTCGTCGTCAATCCGACGCTCGGTTTTTATTTATCCATATTGACACCGTTTCTGCTGATCTTTTTATACATAGCGGCCAAACATGGTGCGAAAATATTTTTACGCGTTCAGAAGCGTCTGGACAAACTGAACCGTTTCATCCAGCAAAACCTTGAAGCGGTGCGTCTGATCAAGGCGAACGACCGTGCATCATTTGAAAACAACAAATTTTTCGGTGTGGCGGGCAAGCTTAAAAACGATACGGTCAGCGGACTCAGACTGATGGAGTCCATACTGCCTGTACTGCTGATCATCATGAATACGAGCCTGCTGATTGTCATATGGGCTTCATCGGATCTGCTGTCTGCGGGCAATGTGCAGATCGGTGAAGTTGTTGCGGTTATCAATTACGGCCTCAGAATGCAGGGCGGGTTCTCGATGTTTGCATTCATCATCATTGCATACTCACGCTCCAAAGCGAGCAGTGAGCGTATGAATGAAGTGCTTGATTCTCCGATTACGGAGAATAATCACGAGACCATCAACAAGGAAGCGAAAGCGGGTTCAGTGCGTTTCAGCAACGTCTCATTCAAATACCCCGGTTCCACAAGATATGTCTTGAAAGATGTTTCTTTTGAAGTCGCTGAAAATGAAAACCTCGTCATCATGGGCGGCACGGGGTCCGGCAAAAGTACTCTGATCAGCCTGATTCCAAGGATGTATGATGTCGTCGAAGGGAATGTCTGCGTCAATGGTATAGACGTGCAGGACTGGAACGAAGACGATCTCAGGCAGACAATCGGTTATGTGCCACAGTCGGCCATACTGTTTTCCGGATCAATCTATGAAAATCTGCTGTGGGGTGACGATGAAGCACTTCATTCAGACATTGTCTCTTCGACTGAAAAAGCGCAGATTCACGAAAACATCGAAAGCTTCGACCATCAGTACAAGACATTAGTCGGCCAGCGGGGTGTGACACTTTCCGGCGGACAGAAACAGAGATTGTCGATTGCACGTGCACTCGTCCGACGTCCGTCGATACTCATATTGGATGACAGTACGTCGGCCCTTGATATCAAGACGGAGTCGGCCCTGTGGGATGCTCTGAATGAAGAAGAGGCGACACGCATCGTCATTACGCAGAAGATTGTCACGGCGGAGACGGCTGACAGGATCATCCTGTTGGATGACGGCAGAATCAGTGCGACGGGTACCCACGCGGAACTGCTGGAGCAGTCCGAACTGTACCGCCGTATCAACGCATCCCAAAATGAAGGGGGGCATATCGATGATTGATAAAATAAAAAGACCGTTCGGCTATGAACCGATTTTAACGAAGGAAGATCTGAAGAGTAAAAAGAAGAAAGAGGATCAGCGTGCCAATGATTTCTGGGGGACGCTTGTCCGCCTCTGGCAGTTCATGAGAGGAGAACGGCGTTTATTATATTTCATCATCTTCGTGGTGATGATTACGAGTCTGTTGACAATCGCGGGGCCGTTCCTTGTCGGACAGACGGTTGATAACTATCTCGTCGTCCAGGAATTCGACGGACTGATCGGGGTATTGATCTTCATCTTCTTTGTATACCTGATGTCATCGGCCACCCAGTACCTGGCATCATTCTTGATGGTGGGACTCGCACAGAGGACGATCTACAATTTGAGAGTCCGATTATTTTCACATATGCAGGAACTGTCGGTCAGATTTTTTGATAAAAGACAGCATGGTGAACTGATGAGCCGGATGACGAATGATATTGAAACATTATCCCAGACGATGAACTCGTCGTTCATCCAGTTTACAACGAGTATTGTGACGCTGATCGGTACAGTTTCGGTAATGTTATATTTGAGCCCGCTGCTGACACTGCTCACGATGACGATTATCCCGGTGCTCATCTTCGGTGTGGCTTTCATCACGAAAAGAACAGGTCCGCTTTACAAGCAGAGACAGCGGAGGACGGGGGAGCTGAACGGCTATATCGAAGAAATCGTCTCCGGACAGGAGATTGTCAAAGTCTTCTCGCAGGAAGAAAGGACGATTGACAATTTCGAAGAACGTGCATCAAATCTGAAGCATGTCACATTCTGGGCATTGCTTTACGCCGGCTTCATCCCGAAAATAATGAACATGCTGAACAACATCAGCTTTGCGATTGTTGCGGGTGCCGGCGGTCTGATGGCACTTTATACGGACGGCCTGGTGACGATCGGTACGATTGTCATATTTGCCGAGTTCGCGAGACAGTTCACACGTCCGCTTGCGGACCTTTCGAACCAGTTCAACCAGGTGCTGTCTGCGATAGCAGGGGCAGAGCGTGTGTTCCAGATCATCGATACCGAAGAGGAATCAGATGAAGGCACAATCGAAGGTCAGATGATCGAAGGAAAGATCGATTTTAAGAATGTGTATTTCTCATATGACAAGGAACAGTTTGAACCGACAATACGGGATCTGTCGTTCTCCATCGATGCCGGCGAATCTGTGGCCCTGATCGGTGCGACCGGTGCCGGGAAGACGACGGTCATGCAGCTGCTCGCCCGTTTCTACGAAGTGGACGGCGGGGAAGTGCTGATTGACGGAACGAATCTGACCAAGTACAAACGTCATAATGTGCGTTCGCAGACGGCATTCGTTCTGCAGGATCCATACTTGTTCGAGTCGACCATCAGGGAAAACATCAGGTATGGAAAACTTGATGCCACGGATGAGGAAGTGGTTGAAGCGGCGAAGCTCGCCAATGCACATGACTTCATCGCCCAGCTGGAAGACGGCTATGACACGGTGCTCGAACTGGATGAAGGGTTTATTTCACAGGGACAGAAGCAGCTGATTTCCATTGCCCGTGCACTGATTACGGACCCGGCCATCCTGCTCCTTGATGAAGCGACATCGAGCATCGATACGGTGACCGAGCTTAAAATCCAGGAAGCACTGGAACATCTGATGAAAGGGCGGACGAGCATCATCATCGCGCACCGTCTGAATACGATCAAGGCGGTCGACAGAATATTTGTCCTCGAACAGGGCCAGATGCTCGAGTCCGGATCGGAAGAGGAACTGCTTGCGAAAAAAGGGCGCTACTACGAGATGATTAATGCCAAATAACTATACAAACAGCATCAACTGTACTATCATACTAATTAACTGAATAATAAACACATCCACTAGGGGTGCCCATTCCGGGCTGAGATTCACCCTTATACCTGATCTAGATCATGCTAGCGTAGGAAAGTGGCATATTTCATATATGCACACCGTACGTTTGCGGTGTGTTTTTTTATTTGGAAATATATTTTTTAGGGGTTTGGTTATGGCACAAAGAAAAGGTTTGACATTGACGGATGTACTGATCACCGTCGTCATCGGTTTTGTATTCGCGGTGATCTACTCGCTGTGGGGCGCAATCTATACGGTGCTCCAGCCGCTCGGACTGCATTTGAATGAACTGGCGTACGGCATGTGGTTCATCGCGGCTGTCGTCGCGTATTTAATTTTGAGGAAGCCGGGTGTCGCCCTGCTCGCGGAGTTTGCGGCAGGTGCGGGTGAAACGATTGTGACGCTGCAGTTCGACGTATTTTTGATCGTTTACGCACTGCTTCAGGGGCTTGCGTGTGAAATCATCTTCGCAGCATTCAAATATGAGAGCACGAAGATGATGACAGCAGTCTACGCAGGTATCGCAGCGGCACTCATCACACTGCCGATCGACTGGTTTTACGGTTATCTCGCTGAAGTGGCTGTGTGGAATATCGTATTGATGTTCTCGTTCAGAATCATCAGCGGCGCACTGATTGCAGGGGTGCTTGCACACCTGATCTACCAGGCATTGAAAGAGACCGGCGTATTGAAATTTGTCGGCAGACGCAAATTAAATCATGACGAAGGATTGTAGACGACTTGGCTATTGAAATAAAAAACCTCAGA
>DEQG01000055.1:5197-5883 GCA_002360325.1 Salinicoccus sp. UBA3372
TCGGGGAAAAGCACGCTGCTCAACATCCTGGGCGGCAATATACCGAGAAGCATGGACATTCCTTTTAAAGCGGATGTGCTGGATGTCGACACCGGAGCTGCCTACGTGTTCCAGGACCCGGATTCCCAGTTTACGATGCCGACAGTCGTTGAAGAGCTCGCGTTCATTTTGGAGAACAGAAGCGTGCCGCAAGGTGAGATGGACGAGAAAATCCAGGACGCACTGAAGAAAGTCGGACTGAACACGGATTTGAAAATGCCGATCAACAATTTGTCAGGCGGCATGAAACAGCGTCTGGCGATTGCATCCGCTCTCCTTCAGGGAAGCGGGACGCTGCTGCTCGACGAACCGACAAGCATGCTTGACGCAGCTTCGGTCGGCGGTCTGTGGAAGACGCTTGAAAATGTCTGGGCGGATAAAACCGTAGTCATTGTGGAACACCGCGTCAATGAAATCTGGGATAAAGTCGACCGCGTCATCTTAATGAACGCAGAAGGCAGGCTGATCATGGACGGCACTCCCGACGCCGTCATGAACAAGCACATCGGGCTGCTGAACGAATATGGCGTGTGGCATCCATACTCATGGGATTATGCGCCTGTCTTCGACAAAGTGGAGCCGGGTGATGAAACGCTTATAGAAATAAACGGCATGACGCTTAAAAGAGGCAAAGAGACACTTTTGAA
>DEQG01000055.1:5963-7061 GCA_002360325.1 Salinicoccus sp. UBA3372
AGTCTGATGCTCGCACTGATGAAACTGATCAAAACGGACGGCATCATTCATGTGAATGGCAAAAAAGCCAGAAAGACGAAAGATATCGCGGGTACGGTATATCCCGTCTTTCAAAATCCGGAGCTGCAGTTTATAACGAACAAAGTATACGATGAAGTATTCATCAATCTGGAAATGCATTACCCGCATGATGAGGCGCATGAAAAGTGTGAGGCGCTGCTCAGAAGAATCGGGCTGGATCATGTGGGACATCTGCATCCGCTCGAGATTTCGACGGGGCAGAAGCGGCGTCTGTCTGTTGCGACCGCAACCGGCGGCGTGCCGGAAGTGATGATTTTTGACGAGCCGACGTTCGGCCTCGACCAGAAACTTTCATACGAACTGCTCAAGATGTTTTATGAGCGTGTCGAAGAGGGCGTCACTGTCATCATGATCACTCACGACCGCGGAATCACAGAAAGGTATCCGTCAAGAAGGCTGATACTTGAGGATAAAGGGATTACGGAAGTCCGGGGTGACGGCCATGCTTGAACAGATTAAAAATTATTATACATTCGTCGACCGGACAAATCCGCTCACTAAAATATTTATCGGTCTGCTGTTATTTCTGCTGGTCGTGCTGATGCACAATCCGAACCAGCTGTTTTATCTGGCACTGACCATGCTTGCTGCCATGATAGTTTTATCCGGGATCAGACTCCGGTATCTTGCAGTCGTACTCGTACTGTTTTTTGTGTTCGGAGCATTTTCAGCAATGTACATGGTGTTTTACGGTGCGGGAACGACGACACTGTTCCGGTTCGGGCTCATCCATATTACAGAGGAGAGTCTGATAAGAGGAGTCCACATCATGATGCGCGGCCTGACGCTGTCGTTTTTCGGTGCACTCGTCATATTCACGACGAAGCTGACCGACGTCTTTTACAGTCTGATGATCCAGCTTAGATTAAAGCCGAAATTTGCATACTCGTTCATGGCAGCAATCCGCATGGTGCCGCTTATAGCAGGTGAGTATATGATGCTGAGACGGGCAAGGAAAGTAAGGAAGCCGCTCATTCATAAAAGGCATATTTCAGGTGTGAAGGGGTTCATAACGAC
>DEQG01000055.1:7238-12350 GCA_002360325.1 Salinicoccus sp. UBA3372
ACAGAATTCAGTCTCATTAATGTCACCGATGCAAGGTAATCGGTCAAATGTACTTTAAATTACAGATGAAAACCTATATACTATATAAAGATATTTCAATGGAGTAAATGGGGTTTTAAGATGAATGAAGAACAGAGATTGGATGCTTCAAAAGTCAAACAGAAAACAGAAGAAAAAGACTACAGCCAATATTTTCAACATGTCTACCAGCCGCCAAACTTAAGAGATGCGAGAAGACGGGGAAAGACTGAAGTTGAGTATCATAAAGATTTTGAAATTGATGAACGCTTCAAAGGTCTCGGCAAAGGGCGCAAGTTCTATATCAGAACTTACGGCTGCCAGATGAACGTGCATGACACGGAGGTCATCGCCGGCATATTTACGGCACTTGGATATGAGCATACGGATACGACGGATGATGCAGATGTCATCCTGCTGAACACTTGTGCAATCCGTGAGAATGCAGAGAACAAGGTTTTCAGTGAAATCGGGAACCTGAAACATGTGAAGCAGAACAACCCGGAAGTTCTGATCGGGGTTTGCGGATGCATGGCTCAGGAAGAATCTGTCGTAAATAAAATTCTGAAATCATATCAGAACGTCGATATCATTTTCGGTACACATAATATTCACCGTCTGCCGAACATCCTCGATGAGGCTTACATGTCCAAAGAGAAAGTGATTGAAGTGTGGTCCAAAGAGGGCGACGTCATCGAGAACCTGCCGAAAGTCCGTGAAGGCGGAACGAAAGCATGGGTCAACATCATGTACGGCTGCGATAAGTTCTGTACATACTGCATCGTACCTTTCACACGTGGCAAAGAACGTTCAAGAATGCCGGAAGATATCCTTGAAGAAGTCAGAGACCTTGCGGCAAGAGGCTATCAGGAAATCACGCTGCTCGGCCAGAATGTGAACTCATACGGAAAGGACCTGGATCTGGATTACAGCTACGATCTTGGTGACTTGATGAGCGATGTTTCCAAAACGGATATTCCGCGCGTGCGCTTTACTACAAGCCACCCTTGGGATTTCACAGACAACCTGATCGATGTGCTTGCGACAGGTGAAAACCTGATGCCGCATATCCATCTGCCTGTACAGTCCGGTAACGACGATGTGCTTAAAATCATGGGCAGAAAGTATACGAGGGAAGCCTACCTCGGACTTGTCGGTAAAATAAGAGCGAAAATGCCTGATGTGGCACTGACGACGGATATTATCGTCGGCTACCCGAATGAAACCGAGGAACAGTTCCTTGATACGATGTCACTTTATCAGGAAGTCGGATTTGAGCATGCCTATACGTACATCTACTCGCCGAGAGACGGTACGCCGGCAGCCAAAATGGAAGACAATGTAAGCGACCAGGATAAAAAAGACCGTCTGCAGAGACTGAACCGTCTCGTCACGCATTATACACGTGACGCCCTGAGCAAATACCAGGACGCTTATGTGAATGTACTTTGTGAAGGTACAAGTAAGAAGCGTGATGATATATACGCAGGCTATACAGATAAGAGCAAGCTTGTGAATTTCACAGCGCCGAGTGATGATGTAATTGGTAAAATAGTAAAAGTAAAAGTTACGGAAACAAGGAATTTTTCTCTAATGGGTGAATTTGTAGAAGTGCTTAATGAAGAAAAGGTGGAAGCGTAATGTATACAAAGCAGGAAATAGTTGAAGAAGCGAAAAAGTTGGGCAAGATGATGGCTGAAACGGAACAGGTTGAATTTTTCAAAAAGGCGGAAGCGAAAATTCATGAAAATAAAGACGTCCGTGAAGGCATGGCGAGCTTGAAGAGTTTGCAGAAGCAATCAGTCAACTTCCAGAACTACGGTAAGGAACGTGCCTATCAGATGACGGAAGAGAAGATCAGGAAAATCCAGGAAGAACTGGATGAAATGCCGATTGTGGAACAGTTCAAAGATTCCCAGCGCCAGATGAACGAACTGCTGCAGCTCGTATCACATGCAATCAGCAGAACTGTCACTGAAGAAGTGATCACGTCAACAGGCGGAGACCTTCTGATGGGTGAAACGGGAGCGGCAATGAAAAACAGACCGAATCAGAACCCGGAAGAACTATAATTAACATTTCAAAGGCAGCTGTACATCTTTCATTGATGTACGGCTTTTTTTTATTTAAGGAAAGAGGAGATGCACTATGACAAGAAAACTGACGTTGACAAGCATACTCGTTGCACTGAATGTCGTCCTCGGAATGATAGTGACCATCCCGCTCGGAGCGATACGGGCGGCGCCGGTACAGCATCTTATAAATGTGCTCGGGGCGGTACTTACCGGCCCGTGGGTCGTGCTGCAGGCATTTGTATCATCGACGATCCGTATACTGATGGGGACAGGCACGCCGTTTGCATATCCCGGGAGCATGGCGGGTGCACTTCTTGCATGGCTGATGTACAGGCAGTTCAAAAAGCTGCACTATGCAGCACTTGGTGAAGTTGCAGGCACGGGGATCATCGGGGCGCTGATGACATACCCGCTCATATTGGTGATTGGGCTTGAAGGAGACTTCTTCTTTGTACTGGCACCGGCGTTTATTGTCAGCAGTCTGCTCGGTGCCGTTTTATCATGGTTCATACTGACGCAGCTGGAAAAACGGAATGTTCTTCATAAAATGCAGGATTAATCCTTATTTCTTCAATCACAACTTTGAATGATGATATAATTAAAGAGATAAAATTATTAATTTGGAAGTGTTATTATGGCCGCGTCAACAACGCCGATGATGAAACAATATCTATCTATTAAAGATGAGCACCCGGATGCTCTGTTATTTTTCAGACTGGGTGATTTTTATGAATTATTTTATGATGATGCAATCACAGCGAGTAAAGTGCTCGAAATCACGCTGACTGCACGGGATAAAAAGAAAGATCCGATACCGATGTGCGGTGTCCCGCATCATTCTTCAAGAAACTATATAGAAAAACTGATTGAAAATGGTTTTAAAGTCGCCATCTGTGAACAGATGGAAGACCCGAGGGAAGTCAAAGGGATGGTCAAGCGGGCGGTGGTGAGGGTCATCACTCCCGGCACACTGATCGATGACTTCGGCATGGATGACGGCAGAAACAACTATCTGCTTGCGCTGCACACTGACGGTCACTTTTACAGCGCGGGCTATGCCGACATTTCAACGGGTGAACTGTATTCATTCCAAACAGCCGACGAAAACGAAATGAAAAATGAAGTGGAGAGGATCGGACCTTCGGAACTTGTAGTCGATAAGGACAGCGAACCGTTAATTGAATTCATATATAACGATCCCCCGCTATACACCGTCTATGAAAACGTGCAGGAATATGATGTGGAAAAGGAAGATAATGTCGACGAAGATGACGTCATCAATCTTCTTTTGTCATATATTACTGCTAATAATATGAAGAGTCTGATGCACTTCAGACCCGTCAAAAAGCATAATATCAGCGGAGCGATGCAGTTGAGCAGCACAGCGATTTCGAACCTGGAACTGCTCAGCAATATTCAGACGAAAAAAGAGAAGGGCTCATTGTTCTGGTATTTGAACCGCACAGAAACCCCGATGGGGAAAAGGAAACTCAGGTCATGGATAGAACGGCCGCTGATGAACGTCACTCAAATCAAAGCAAGACATGATGTGGTCAATATCTTTCTGGATAATTTCATTGAAAGGGCAGACCTGATCAAACTGCTGAATCAGGTATACGACATCGAACGTCTCGTCGGCCGGCTCAGCTTTGGCAACATCGATGCGAAAGACCTGGTGCAGATCAGGGACTCACTGGAAGGCCTGCCTGAAATCAAAAGGATACTTTCAGTTCTGGACCTGCTCGACTTCCGTATCTTCAACGACTTTGATGCACTTGAAGATGTCTTTCACATTTTAAATGACAGTCTGCTGGATCCGCCGCCGAAAACTGTGCGTGACGGTAATATATTCAAATCGGAATATAATGAAAAGCTGTCCGGGCTCAGATATATACAGGATAATGCGAGAAGCTACCTGAATGAATATCTGGAAGCTGAAAGAGAACGGACCGGCATTAAAAATATCAAGATCGGTTTCAATAAGGTATTCGGCTATTTCATCGAAATATCGAAAGTGAATGCGATGAATTTTGATGCCGAAAAATTCGAATACAGCCGCAAGCAGACATTGACGAACGCGGAACGTTTCATCACTCCGGAACTCAAGGAGATGGAGACGAAAATACTGACGGCCGAAGACGAGAGCATCGTTTTGGAATACCGTCTGTTCACTGAACTGCGGACGCAGATGGAAGGTTATATCGAACGGCTCCAAATGACTGCAGAAATGATTTCATCACTGGACTGCCTGCTGTCATATGCGGAAGTGTCAAACACATACCGTCTCACTGAACCGGATTTCAACCAGGATAAGTTCGAGATTGAGGAGGGCAGACATCCCGTCGTTGAAAAGGTCATCGGAGAAAATACTTATGTACCAAACGACCTGCAAATGAATCGGGAAGACTTCATGTATTTGATTACCGGTCCGAACATGTCAGGTAAAAGTACTTATATGAGACAGGTTGCCATCATCAGCATCATGGCCCAGATGGGCATGTTCGTACCGGCAAAAAGTGCCACACTGCCGGTATTTGATGCAATATTTACGAGAATCGGAGCAAGTGACGATCTGTCCAGCGGTAAATCGACATTCATGATTGAAATGATGGAAGCGAATGATGCTTTAAGAAAAGCGACGGAGAACAGTCTGTTGATATTCGATGAAATTGGCCGCGGGACGTCGACCTATGACGGCATGGCGCTAGCTGAGAGCATGCTGGTGTATATCCATAACTTCATCGGTGCGAAGACTTTATTTTCCACACATTACCATGAACTGACGAAGCTGGATTCAGAACTCGACGGTCTGTCAAACTATCATGTAAAAGCCACTGAATATGACGGTAAACTTGTCTTCCTTCATAAAGTCAAACCGGGCGCTGTGGAAAAAAGTTACGGAATCCATGTGGCACGGCTCGCAGAACTGCCGGAGGAAGTGACTTCATATGCAAGAGAGAAGCTGGCCACACTCGAATCCGGCAGAAGTGCCTCAGGCCGGGCCGATAATTATCAGCTG
>DEQG01000055.1:12448-13804 GCA_002360325.1 Salinicoccus sp. UBA3372
CCGCTTGATGCCCTGCAGACATTGAATGATTTAAAACACATGATTAAAGGTGATCAGAATGAGTAAGATTAAAATTCTAGACCCAAAGATCCAAAATAAAATAGCCGCCGGCGAAGTTGTTGAGCGGCCGAGCTCGGTCGTCAAAGAACTGATCGAAAATTCACTTGATGCCAACGCAACCGAAATACAGGTGAATATCGAAGAGTCCGGCATGAAGGAGATCAGAATCATCGATAACGGAGAGGGCATCGAAGCGGATGATGCGAAGCTTCTGTTCGAACGTCATGCGACGAGTAAGATCAATGACGATTACGACCTCTTTCAGATCCGCTCACTCGGTTTCAGGGGAGAGGCGCTCGCGAGTATCGGTGCGGTGTCAAAAGTGACGCTTGAAACACTGAATGAAGATTCGGAGCCGGTCAAATTACAGTATGACGGCGGTACAGAAACGAGTTACGAACCCGGCAAGGCAAGGGCGGGAACCGATATTACCATCAGGGAACTGTTCTTCAATACGCCTGCCAGATTAAAATATGTGCGCTCACTCAGAACGGAAGCGGGCAAGGTCATCGGCATCATCCAGCGCATGGCGCTGAATTATCCGAACGTCAGTTTCCGTCTGATGATCGACGGCAAAGAGAAGCTCCGCACAAGCGGAAAAGGCGATCTGAAGGCGGTCATCGCAGATATTTACGGCATCAATATCGCCCGGCTCGCTGTACCGATTGAAGCATCTTCACCGGACTTTCACGTAAGCGGCTACCTGATCCGTCCTGAAGTGACGAGAAGCCACAGGAACTTCATCAATCTGTCGGTCAATCAGCGGTTCATCAAAAACTTCAGGCTCTCACAAAGCGTCATCAAGGGTTACCATACATTGCAGCCGAAAGATAAATATCCGATCGCTGTGATCAATATCGACATGGACCCTAAAATAGTGGATGTCAACGTCCACCCGGCAAAAACAGAAGTGAGATTTTCAAAAGAGCACGAACTGAACCAGCTCATCGAGGATACAGTGAGAAATGCGCTGCGTTCGGAAACATTGATACCCGACGTTGAAAAGAAGCCGGAGAAAGAACCTAAAGAGAAGATAGAACAGTCCCAGTTCGACTTCATGAATAATCCGGACAGAAGGCCGGTCCGGAATGAAGAAAAAAACGAAACGACAGACTTCCGCCAAAGGGAAAACGTGAGTGAGGCGCTGACCGAAGATACAGACCGCCGTCCGTCAATCAGCACAGGCAACTCTTTCATAAAAACTGAAGACACACCTGCCTACGAGAAGCGGGACTTTATCCCGGAGCGGAATAAAAACCTGTTCCAAAAGGCGGCAGCAACTTCTGTTCAGAAGAC
>DEQG01000055.1:13977-15111 GCA_002360325.1 Salinicoccus sp. UBA3372
CTGCTCATTCCTTACACATTTGAATTTCCACTGGATGATGTAATAACGATCGATGAAAAAATGACCGATCTGAAGGCACTCGGCTTTGAGATTGAAAAAACAGGCATAAAAAACTATTCCATTTCACGCTATCCGAACTGGATCAAAGCGGACAAACCGGAAGAGGATATTGCATCATTAATCGATTTCATAAGCCGCTCCGACAACTTCAGCGTCAATGACTACCGTGAAGAGTTGTCTATCATGATGAGCTGTAAACAGTCGATCAAGGCAAATCACTATCTGGACAAGAGCCAGATGGAAGCGCTCCTTAAAGAATTGAATGAATGCGACAGTCCTTACACATGTCCGCACGGCCGTCCTGTCATCATACACATGACAACATATGAGATAGAGAAAATGTTCAACAGAATAATGAAATAGGGGGGATAAAGTGATTTCTTATAAAAAGATATATAATGGGAATTACGAAATAGAGGCGAAAGTATTCAAACCTGCACGTCCGGTTGCCGCAATCCAGATTCTTCACGGCATGGCTGAACACATGGAACGGTATAATGAACTCTGCACGTGGCTGATGGCAAATGATATCCATGTTGTGATACATAATCACAGAGGGCATGGCAAAAATGCGGAAAACCTCGGTCACTTCGACAGGTTCAATGATCTTATTACCGACGCCCTGGCCGTCAAAGCACTCGTTCCCGGCAACTTGAAAACTTTTGTACTCGGTCATTCCATGGGTTCAATCGTAGCGAGAAGGCTGCTTGCGACGCATGAATATGATGCGGGTATCATCGTCGGCACAGGTAACAAAGATGGCTTTATGGACGGTCCGCTGTCTCAGCTCATGAATGCAGCCAAGCGCATAAGGCCGCAGATGAAAGGCGAATTTCTGACAAATATCGCCTTTCTCGGCTACGACAGCCATTTTCCGGAAACGCTTGAAAACCGCTGGCTGTGCAGTGACATGGAAGTCGTCCAAAGCTATAATGATGATGAATACTGCGGACAGCACATGACTTTCAATGCTCTCGCGGAAATTGTCAAAAGCATCAGGCTGACAAACAGCAACCATGTACTGGGGAGATATCAGACCGGCATACCGATACTGCTGATCGGCGGCAAGCAGGA
>DEQG01000100.1:0-817 GCA_002360325.1 Salinicoccus sp. UBA3372
CCTGAATTTCCCCTTCCACAGCCACGCGGCCTTATAGCCGCTCACATTGATATTGAGCGGGTTGATGCCGCTGCAGACGAAATCGCGCTCCCCTGCGATATAACCGTAATTCTGAAACTGGATATGCAGATGTGAATTCATGCGCACGCCCTGATAATTCGTATTGGACTGGTAGCCGACGGTATCCCCCTGCCTCACTTTCCGGCCGATTTTGACCGGAATATTACGGCTCAGATGCCCGTAGATCACCTGGATGCCGAGCTCTTTATTCGCAACAACGGCCGTTCCGCCGAAATTGCCGTACGCACGAGTCCCCGCGGTCACCACCCCGTCGCACACTGACGGCACCGGGGCGAGGTGGTATTTCGACAGGTCGTACGCGCGGTGCCAGCCGCCGCAGTAGCTGTCATAATTGTAGCCGTTCACCGTATAATCGCGTTTGCCCCAGACACCCGACGCATACTTCGCCGGGTCCGACGTCACCTTGAAACCATGAGAAATCAAATAGTCGATCGGATTCATAATTACCTCCTGAAGTGTGTCACTTCATATATCGACGATTCAACTTTCAAAGTTATTTTTTTACAATAAAAAAAGCCTGCCCCACATGTGAGGCAGACCAAATATTATTTTAATCATCTTTCCTGATATACGGCTGCACGTCCGTCAGCAGTGAATTTTTCATCGTCTTGCGGTAACGCCAGATGTTCTGGATCGTCGTCTTGATGACCGCGTATGTCGGGATCGCAACGAGCATTCCGATGAAGCCGGCGATGTTTCCTGCCGCGAGCACCACGACGATGACTGTCAGCGGATG
>DEQG01000100.1:899-3329 GCA_002360325.1 Salinicoccus sp. UBA3372
ACCCAGATGAACATGAGCGGACTCTGGATGACTGCAAGGAGTGCCGCCGGGATGAATGCCATCCACGGACCGATGAACGGAATGACGTTCAGGAAGAGCGCGAGCATACCGAGCAATAATGCGTACTCCAGGCCGATGGCCGTGTAACTGATGTACAGGAGTACACCGAGTATGAAGCTGACCAGCACCTGCCCCTGGATGAATGAACGGAGCGTACGGTCGATGTCGTAAAGCAGCTCGGTCATGAACTGTTTTACAGTGCCGGAGAATGGTGAAACCATTGCCGGAATGAATTTCTCATGGTCTTTCAGCATGAAGAAATAGAAGAACGGCACAAGCACCAGTGTGATCAGCACACTTACCGTACTTGTCAGAATCGAAATCGCGTTACTCATGATGTTGCTGACGATTTCCCCGCTCTGATCGAGAATGTTCTGTGTGAACCCTTCAATATCGACATCGAACGGCAGCTGTTCACGCTGTGTCAATAAAAAATCGAGTGCGCCCTGGAAGTCACGCTGCAATGCAGGCATGCGCTGCACGAGATTCTGTATCTGGTCGGATATGACGGGAACGATGACCATCACAAGAATATTGATGACGATCAGTATGATTATGAATATGGATAGAATGCCAACGAGCCTGTTCGCCTTCCTTTTTTCAAGGAAGCTCTGGATCGGCTGGGTGATATAGTACAACAGCCCGCCGAGCAGTACAGGGACAAATATCGTTGCAATTATTGTAAAGAACGGTTCAAATACGATCTGCACCTGGATGATCAGCATTATGATCAACAAGGTGATGATGATCGCAATACCGGTTTGAAACCATGCCTTATTCGCCATCTGCCACTACTCCTTAACTTACGTAAGTATTTTTATAAATTGTATCATAAAACATAACTTTACTGAAAATATTTAACGGGCATGAGCACTTTATTTTCAAAAATATAAAAAACTGAATTTTATACGTTTATCAGATGAAAGATGGTGATATTTATATAAATAAATTTCATATCTTGGTACAATAATGAATAAGGAGGGGATTTTATGGAGATGACAGCGGGCAAAATCCATATGGCCGAAGTTGCTTCGGAAGTTTGTAATGAAACATTTGAAATACAGTATTATCTGCCTAAAAATTTTAGTGACCTTTATAAACATAATGTGATCATCACTTTTGATTCACAGGACTTTTTCAAATACGGTCAAATTGAAAGACTCTACCAGAAGCTGCGTGCCGATGAAGAAATCGACCGGGCAATCATTGTCGGGGTGCCGTACCCGAGTGTGGAATGGCGGAATGACTATTTCAGCCCGAATGGCGAACACCATGAAAATATGGTGACATTCGTCGGGCGGGAACTGATCAAATGGATCGACAGCAATTTCAATACGCTGAACATGGCGAATTCGCGGGTGCTCATGGGAGAATCACTTGCAGGGACGTTTGCATTCAGTGTGGCACTGCAGTATCCGACGACATTCCCGAATGCGGTGGCCTTCAGCCCATTCGTGGATGATGCTTTCATCGGGCGGTTCAAGTCGCAGCCGAATCTGCTGCAGCTTAATCTGTATCACACGATCGGGCTTGAGGAAGAAGACTTTAAAACCATCATGGGTGAGCAGGCGGATTTCCTGACACCGAACAGGAAGCTGAATGAGTTTCTTGAGACGGAACCGCTTGAATATGAGTACAAGGAGCTTGAAGGCGGCCATATATGGAAGACGTGGAAGCCCGAACTGGACAGTGTGCTCCGACACTATCTCGCCTGACTTATGTATGAAATTTACGTACAATCTGATATAATTGAAGAAATGACACTGGGAGGAATTAACATGAAATTTGGTGTAGCTTTATTTCCATCAAAAGAACTGCAGGATAAAGTAAACAATTACAGGAAAAGATACGATTCAAAATATGCATTTATTCCACCTCACATTACTGTTAAAGAACAATTCGAAGCAGATGAGAGTGAAAGGGATATAATCGTTGATAAGTTGAAGCAAGTGGCGAAAGATCACAATCCGACGGAAATTCAAATTAAAAAAGTTTCCAGCTTCGCTCCCACTTCACCTGTTATTTACTTTAAAGTAGAGCCGAACGAAACTTTGACATCCATTCATGAAGCATTGAACCAAGGGGACTTCTACGGTAAAGATAAACATTCATTCGTGCCGCACTTTACAATTGCACAGGGCACGACTTCACAACAATTCGAAGATACGTTCAGCCACCTTGCAATGGCTGGAATCGACCATAAAGAAACATTGTACAAACTCAGCCTTGCCTATCAACTGGATAACGGCATGTGGCAGGTTTCCGAGACATTCAGACTCGGTGAGTAATTTTGAATTCGGACCGCAATTTTGTGATTGCGGTTTTTTTGTGTGAAATTTGGGGGTCTGGTTGATGTTAACGGACCGTCCC
>DEQG01000008.1 GCA_002360325.1 Salinicoccus sp. UBA3372
TTCATCAATCAATCGAGATGAATCGCCATTTTTCTTAGTTTTCAGAGGCCTTTATGTCCCAGGCCCATTCTTTCAGATCTATACTATTCTTCTGTCACCGGTTCTTTCTCAGCTGTTTCAGGCAATTCTGCATCGACTTCAACATCACGGTATCTCGGCATTCCGGTACCTGCAGGTATCAGTTTACCGATGATGACGTTCTCTTTAAGTCCGAGCAGGTCATCGCGTTTACCTTTGATTGCTGCATCTGTAAGCACTCTTGTTGTCTCCTGGAAGCTTGCTGCTGACAGGAAGCTTTCAGTTTCAAGTGATGCTTTTGTGATTCCAAGCAATACAGGCTTAGCTGTTGCCGGGCGTTTTCTCTTCTTAAAGATTTCTTTATTCGCATCCGTAAATGAGTGCACTTCAACCAGTGCGCCTGGAAGGAGTGTCGTATCTCCGGCATCGATGATCCTCACTTTTCGTAACATCTGTCTGACCATTACCTCAACGTGTTTATCATCAATTTCTACACCTTGCATACGGTATACTTTTTGAACTTCTTTAAGCAGATATTCCTGTGTCTTGTTCAATCCGGCAACCGTCAGCAATTCTTTCGGTTCGATTGAACCTTCGCTTAACGCATCCCCCGCAGCGACTGTATCTCCGATTTCGACTTTCAGCCTTGCTGCGCCAAGTGCGGTATATGTCCTTGTTTCCTGTTCGCCTTTAACTTTAATTTCCTGTTGGCGATCTTTAACAATCTCAATATCCGTCACTTCACCGCCGATTTCAGTAATGACGGCCTGACCTTTAGGGTTACGTGCTTCAAATAATTCCTGGATACGCGGCAGACCTTGAGTGATATCACTTCCGGCTACCCCGCCCGTATGGAATGTACGCATTGTAAGCTGTGTACCCGGCTCACCGATGGATTGAGCTGCGATTGTACCCACCGCTTCGCCGACTTCAACTTTTTCACCGGTCGCAAGGTTTTTCCCGTAGCAGCGTTCACATACGCCGTGACGCGTATTACAAGTGAATGCTGAGCGGATATACACTTCTTCAATGTCGCTGTTCACGATTTCTTTGGATTTTTCTACAGTAATCAAGTCGTTTGAACGTACAATGATTTCTTTAGTTTCAGGATTTCTGATTGTTTCTTTGGCATAACGGCCTTCAAGACGGTCAATTAACGGTTCAATCAGTTCTGAACCTTCTGTAAGTGCTGAAACAAGCAGCCCTTTATCAGTGCCACAATCTTTTTCACGTACAATCACATCTTGTGCAACGTCTACGAGACGGCGTGTCAGGTAACCTGAGTCAGCTGTCTTCAGTGCTGTATCCGCAAGTCCTTTACGTGCACCGTGTGTGGAAATAAAGTACTCGAGTACTGTCAGACCTTCACGGAAGCTTGATGTGATCGGGAGTTCGATAATCTGTCCGGACGGGTTGGCCATCAGCCCACGCATACCTGCAAGCTGCGTAAAGTTTGATGCGTTACCACGGGCACCTGAGTCACTCATCATGAAGATTGGATTCAATCTGTCTAATGAATTCATCAGCTTTTCCTGGATGACATCTTTTGCTTTTGTCCACAGTTCAATGACTGTGCCGTAACGTTCACTCTCTGTAATCAGACCACGTGAGAACTGCTTCTGTACTTTTTCAACTTTGGCCTCTGTCTCATCAATGATCTGCTGCTTATCCGGCAGTACCACGATGTCGGATACACCGACTGTAATACCTGCTCTGGAAGAATACTTGAAGCCCAGGTCTTTCATCAGGTCCAGCATTACAGATGTTTCGGTAATGTGGAACTTGTTGAAGATTTCAGCAATGATCTGGCCCAGGTAGCCCTTATCGAATGGATCGACAAGCGGTCTGTCCTTATAGTATTCTTTCAGGCCGCCTTCACCCAATTTTCCAACTTGTACGAAGTATTCATCAGGTGTTTTATTTTCAAGGTTAGTTCTTGTCGGTTCGTTTATATACGGGAATGACGGCGGCATGATTTCATTGAAAATGATCTTACCGACCGTTGTCAGCATTACTTTGCCGCGGTTTTCTTCAGATACTTTTTCAATCTCCAATGAGCTTGCATGGACACCGATTCTCGTATGAAGACCGACATAGCCGTTAGTATAGGCCATGACGACTTCATTCGCATCTTTGAAAATATGCCCTTCGCGCTTATCATTCTTGCGCTCAAGTGTTAAATAATAGTTACCCAGAACCATATCCTGGGACGGTGTAACAACCGGCTTACCATCTTTCGGGTTCAGGATGTTCTGAGCTGAAAGCATCAGCATTCTTGCCTCTGCCTGCGCTTCTTTGGAAAGCGGTACGTGAACCGCCATCTGGTCACCGTCAAAGTCAGCGTTATAAGCAGTCGTCACAAGCGGGTGCAGTTGAATTGCCCTGCCCTCGATCAGTACGGCTTCAAACGCCTGGATACCTAAACGGTGCAGTGTCGGTGCACGGTTTAACAGTACAGGGTGTTCTCTGATTACATCTTCCAGTACATCCCATACTTCACTTTCCATACGCTCTATTTTACCTTTGGCATTTTTAATGTTAGTCGCCATTTCACGCTCGACAAGCTCTTTCATGACAAAAGGCTTGAACAGTTCGAGAGCCATCTCTTTCGGCAGACCGCACTGATACATCTTCAAGTTCGGTCCGACAACGATAACTGAACGGCCTGAATAGTCCACACGTTTACCAAGTAAGTTTTGACGGAAACGTCCCTGCTTACCTTTCAACATATGAGACAACGATTTTAACGGACGGTTGCCCGGTCCTGTAACCGGACGGCCGCGTCGGCCATTATCGATTAACGCATCGACAGATTCCTGCAGCATACGTTTCTCGTTTTGTACGATGATACCGGGAGCACCCAGATCCAGCAGGCGCTTCAGACGGTTGTTACGGTTGATTACACGACGGTATAAGTCGTTCAAATCACTCGTTGCAAAACGTCCGCCATCCAGCTGTACCATCGGACGGATTTCCGGCGGGATGATTGGAAGAACGTCTAAAATCATCCACTCAGGTTCGTTTCCTGAGTTACGGAAAGATTCCACAACTTCCAATCGCTTGATTGCACGTGTCAATCTTTGACCCGTTGCAGATTCAAGTTCTTTTCTCAACTGTGACAATTCTTCTTCAAGATCAACATTCTGAAGCAGTTCCTTAATTGCTTCAGCACCCATTTTCGCAGTGAAAGTATTACCGTGTTTTTCATAATAATCACGGTATTCTCTTTCAGATAAAAGCTGCTTGGGCTCTAAACCGGTGGATCCCGGTTTGATGACTGCATAAGATGCGAAATAAATGATCTCTTCCAAGGAACGCGGAGACATATCCAGCAGAAGGCCCATTCTTGATGGGATGCCTTTGAAATACCAGATATGAGATACAGGGGCAGCAAGTTCAATATGCCCCATTCTCTCACGACGTACTTTTGCACGTGTAACCTCTACACCACAGCGGTCACAGACCATACCTTTATAACGTACACGCTTATACTTACCACAACTACATTCCCAGTCCTTCGTCGGACCGAAAATTTTCTCGCAGAATAATCCATCACGCTCTGGTTTCAAAGTTCTATAGTTAATTGTTTCAGGTTTCTTGACTTCTCCGAAAGACCATGAACGGATCTTTTCCGATGAAGCAAGACCGATTTTCATATATTGAAATCTATTGACATCTATCAATGAGCTTTCCTCCCTAAAAGTTTAATCAAGCTCAGTACATCACTCAGTGACATTCTCAGTTTCAACTTGTTTTTTATCGTTAACATTCAGTTGATTCGAATTGTCCTCATCTTCCATATCATGCATATCCACTTCGTTGTCTTCATTATCCATGATTTTGACATTCAGTCCTAAGCTTTGAAGCTCTTTCATCAATACTCTGAATGACTCAGGGACACCCGGTTTCGGCACGTTTTCGCCTTTTACAATCGCTTCGTAAGTTTTCACACGTCCGACCGTATCATCTGATTTGACTGTCAGGATTTCCTGCAATGTGTACGCAGCACCGTAAGCTTCAAGTGCCCATACTTCCATCTCACCGAAACGCTGACCGCCAAACTGGGCTTTACCGCCAAGCGGCTGCTGAGTAACAAGTGAATAAGGTCCTGTACTTCTCGCATGGAGTTTATCATCAACCATGTGAGCCAGTTTAAGCATGTACATTACACCAACAGAAATTCTGTTTTCAAACGGCTCTCCTGTACGGCCGTCATATAATACTGTCTTGCCGTCACGTGCAAGTCCCGCTTCTTCCATCGTACTCCACACGTCATCCTCGTTCGCACCATCAAATACAGGTGATGCCATCTTGATGCCCATCTCGCGGGCAGCCATGCCGAGATGAAGCTCCAGCACTTGTCCGATGTTCATACGTGAAGGTACACCAAGCGGGTTAAGCATAAGATCGATAGGTGTTCCGTCCGGAAGGTAAGGCATATCTTCCTCCGGCAGGATACGTGAGATAACACCTTTGTTACCATGACGTCCAACCATCTTATCTCCAACGTTGATTTTTCTCTTCTGAACGATATAAACTCTTACAAGCTGGTTTACACCAGGGGACAGCTCATCGCCGTCTTCACGGTTGAATACTTTGACATCCAGAACGATACCTCCGGCACCGTGCGGCACGCGAAGTGAAGTATCACGCACTTCACGCGCTTTTTCACCGAATATGGCATGCAGCAGACGTTCTTCTGCAGTCAGTTCCGTCACACCTTTAGGTGTCACTTTCCCGACAAGAATGTCGCCGTCGGTCACTTCTGCACCGATATAGACAATACCGCGGTCATCCAGTTTTTTCAGCGCGTTGTCTGAAACGTTAGGAATGTCTCGTGTGATTTCTTCCGGTCCAAGTTTAGTATCACGGGCTTCGGATTCATATTCTTCAATATGAATCGAAGTGTATACGTCATCTTTTACAAGTCTTTCACTCATGATTACCGCATCTTCATAGTTATAGCCGTCCCATGTCATAAATCCGACAACAAGGTTACGGCCGAGTGCCATTTCCCCATTATCCATGGATGGACCGTCAGCCAGGATTTCACCTTTGGAAACAACATCTCCAACGGAAATGATCGGCTTCTGGTTATAACATGTACCTGAGTTTGAACGTGTAAATTTAGTCAGATTGTAAATGTCTTTCTCTGTTTCCACTTCTTTGCCGTTCTTCTCTTCAATACGGTATACATGGATGGCTTTCGCTTCAACGTGTGAAACTCTGCCTTTATATTTGGATACTACTGCTGCACCTGAGTCACGGGCAGATACGTGCTCCATACCTGTACCGATAAACGGTGATTCTGGTATAAGAAGTGGTACTGCCTGACGCTGCATGTTCGCACCCATCAGTGCACGGTTGGAGTCATCGTTTTCCAGGAACGGTATACATGCAGTCGCTGCCGATACCACCTGTTTTGGTGATACGTCCATGTAATCCATGCGCTCTCTCGGCATTTGCGTGTTGTTACCGCGGAAACGACAGAAAATCTCATCGTTTTGGAAACGGTTGTTCTCATCAAGAATCGAGTTGGCCTGTGCCACAACATAGTTGTCCTCTTCATCAGCTGTCAGATAATCTATCTGATCTGTGACACGGTTTGTTTCATGATCCACCCTTCTATACGGAGTTTCTATAAAACCAAACTCGTTTACACGCGCATAGCTTGATAAAGTATTGATCAGACCGATGTTCGGCCCTTCAGGCGTTTCAATCGGACACATACGCCCATAGTGTGAATAGTGAACGTCACGCACTTCAAATCCGGCACGTTCACGCGTCAGACCGCCAGGTCCAAGCGCTGACAGACGACGCTTATGCGTCAGTTCGGCCAATGGATTCGTCTGGTCCATGAACTGTGACAGCTGAGAGCTTCCGAAGAACTCTTTAATGGATGCAATTACCGGACGGATGTTGATCAGCTGCTGAGGTGTAATCGACTCTGCATCCTGAATTGACATACGTTCACGGATAACGCGTTCCATACGTGAAACACCAATTCTGAACTGGTTCTGGAGCAATTCACCGACTGAACGCAGACGGCGGTTGCCCAGGTGGTCGATATCATCTGTATAGCCGACACCGTGCAGCAGGTTGAAGAAATAACTGATTGAAGAAATAATGTCTGACGGTGTGATCGATTTCACTTCAGCATCAGGGAATGCGTTCCCGATGATTGTCGTAGTTCCTTCTTCAAAGTCAGGTGCTTCGACACTGATTGACTGCACTTCAACAGGCTCATCAAGAGCACCCTGCTCCAGATCATATGTTTCCAGGTTGGCCGTCGATTCAAGTACATCTGTAATTGAATCCAGCGTTCTGCGGTCGATTGTCGCACCTTTTTCAGCTACGATTTCTCCCGTCTCTTTATCAACGATCGGTTCAGCCAACACCTGGTTGAACAATCTGTTTTTAAGATGGAGCTTTTTATTCATTTTGTATCGTCCGACGTTTGCCAGATCATAACGCTTCGGATCAAAAAATCTTGTGTACAGCAGATTTTTGGCGTTTTCCACCGTCGGCGGTTCGCCTGGACGTAAACGCTCATAGATTTCAAGCAATGCCTGATCCACTGTTTCGGTAGTATCTTTGTCTAATGTGTTGCGTATATATTCATTATCACCGAGAAGGTTGATGATTTCCTGGTCAGTTGAGAATCCAAGTGCACGAACAAGCACTGTGATTGGAAGTTTACGAGTACGGTCAATACGGACATAGACAACGTCTTTAGCGTCAGTTTCATACTCTAACCAGGCACCGCGGTTCGGTATTACCGTCGCACCATAGCTCAGCTTACCATTCTTATCATATTTCTCTGAGTAATATACAGATGGGCTGCGTACGAGCTGAGATACAATGACACGTTCAGCTCCATTAATAATGAAAGTACCAGTGTCCGTCATCAATGGGAAGTCACCCATAAATACTTCTTGCTCTTTCACTTCGCCTGTCTCTTTAATGACCAGGCGGACTTTCACGCGTAATGGCGCAGAATAAGTAGCATCGTGGTTCTTTGCCTCATCTTCATCGTATTTTGGTTCACCAAGTTTATAATCTACGAACTCTAATGACATATTTCCGGTAAAATCTTCTACCGGTGAAATATCCTTGAACATTTCAATCAGACCCGTCTGTAAAAACCATTCATAAGACTTGGTCTGAATCTCAATCAAGTTAGGCAGATCCAATTGCTCTTCGATACGTGCATAGCTCCTGCGTGTAGCATGTCTTCCATATTGAATCACTTGACTCATCGACAGATTCACCCCTAATAAAATTTACGTAAAACATACACATTAGCATACTAGAATGTTTAAAGACAAAAAGAAAACGGAATCGAAATCAACCCCATTTTCTATTTATATTAAACAGTATTTAATACGCTCCATTTCAATAAGCAGACAAAAAGTGCATACTTATTGGTATTATATTTTTACATTCTAAAACTATAACACATGTATTTTGTCAAGTCAAATTGGTTATTGATTTTCATTTCAATTTGTGTTTTGACCGGTATCCTCATGTCTTTTTATACCTTTTAATACGTAATAGCCCTTATCTTTCAAGAGCACTTCAACATTGCCAAACAATTGCTCAATCGAGCTTTTATATGATTTCATGCCCTGCTTCTTTTGGACGACCATATAAAATTTACCGGCTGTTTCAAGACGGCTGAAGCCGTCTTTTATAATATCCATAACAACATCTTTGCCGGCTCTGAACGGAGGGTTGGTCACATAGAGCTCAGCTCCTGCTTCAGATTGATCATATGCTTCCCTCGATAAAATCGTGGCACTGACATTATTCTTTGCGATGTTATCATGCAGCAGACTGAGGGCATCTTCGTTCACTTCGACCATCACCGGCCGGGCATTTAAAGCCTCGCCCAGTATGATGCCTATAGGCCCGTAACCTGCCCCCATATCAATCAATGAAGCAGCACCTTCCTCATTATCGGAGAACACACCGCGAATCAGCACTCTCGTACCGTAATCAAGCTGTTCTCTTGAGAAAACACCACGGTCCGTTTTAAACTTATAGACACTGTTTTCAAAGGTATAGTCCATCTCCCTGTAATCATGAGCGGTCTGATCCGTTGTAAAATAATGCGACATCAATATCACCTCCGGTAATACTATATGTAATGAAAAAGAGAGGCTCATCTAAACAATATGTTTATACGAGCCTCACTTCAAAAATTATCTATATACAAAAATTATTTAAGTTCTACGCCAGCGCCTACTTCTTCTAACTTCTCTTTAAGTTCTTCAGCTTCTTCTTTAGCCAGTCCTTCTTTGATTACTTTAGGAGCTCCGTCTACAAGTTCCTTTGCATCTTTAAGTCCAAGACCAGTTGCTTCACGTACTACTTTGATGACTTTGATCTTAGATGAACCAGCATCTGTAAGTTCAACGTCGAATTCAGTCTGCTCTTCAGCAGCTGCATCTCCGCCGCCTGCGCCTGCCGCTGCTACTGGTGCCGCTGCAGTTACGCCAAATTCTTCTTCAATTGCTTTTACAAGATCGTTTAATTCTAAAACTGTCATACCTTTAATCGCTTCAATGATTTCTTCATGATTAGCCATTATAAATTCCTCCATTTTTTTAATTTGATTTAATTATGATTAAGCTTCTTCTTTGTCTTCACCCACAGCTTTAACTGCATAAGCGAAGTTTCGTACTGGAGCTTGAAGTACAGATAGTAACATAGATACAAGCCCATCTTTGGATGGTAGTGATGCGATTGCGTTCACATCTTCTGCCGGTGTGAACCTGCCTTCAAGGACACCTGCTTTGATTTCCAAAGCTTCGTGTTCTTTAGCAAAGTTATATAGAATTTTTGCCGGAGCAATGACATCTTCATTAGAAAATGCAATCGCGTTTGGTCCAGTAAAAAATTCATTCAGCTCTGTAAGTTCTGCTTTTTCAGCCGCACGGCGAGTCATCGTATTTTTGTATACTTTGAATTCTACGCCAGCATCTCTGAGGTTTTTACGCAGTTCAGTCATTTCAGAAACTGTAAGTCCACGGTAGTTTACGACTATTGTAGATACAGAGTCTTTCAACTGAGTAGCGATATCGTCTACTAACTGCTGTTTTGATTCCATCACGTTTGACATTCTTACACCTCCATAATTTTATGTGTATAGGCTGGTGCAATTAAAAAAAGCACCTTTTACCTACGGCAAAAAGTGCTTGAATATATATTGGTCAATTCAAGTCTTTTTCATTTGCCTCGGCAGGATGGTCTTTTAAGTGCGTATAAAACGCCACTCCTACTGTCTTAGGTAATATTTTAATACAAGTGCAACTGTACAACAGCCAGCTGCACTTGTCAATATTAACTTTTATTAAACAATTCTCGCTGCGTTGTTGTCCACTTTGATTCCAGGTCCCATCGTTGATGAAACTGCTACAGATTTAAAGTAGGTACCTTTCGCAGATGCAGGTTTCGATTTGCCCAGAGCCTCGTGGATTGCATTGAAGTTTTCAACCAGTTTTTCAGTATCGAATGATACTTTACCGATTGCAACGTGTACAATACCTGATTTCTCTGCACGGTATTCAACTTTACCTGCTTTAATTTCTTCTACTGCTTTTTTAACATCCATTGTTACTGTACCTGTTTTAGGGTTTGGCATTAAACCTTTAGGACCTAATACACGTCCAAGTTTACCAACTTCACCCATCATGTCAGGTGTTGCAACGATTACATCAAAATCAAACCATCCGCCATTGATTTTCTGAACGAATTCCTGATCTCCTGCGTAATCTGCGCCTGCTTCTTCTGCTTCTTTAAGCTTTTCACCTTTAGCAAATACTAATACACGCTGTGATTTACCAGTACCGTGCGGCAATACAATCGCACCACGGATTTGTTGGTCGTTTTTACGTGTATCAATACCCAGGCGGAAAGCGACTTCAACAGAAGCATCAAAATTTACAGTGCTTGTTTCTTGAGCTAATTTAACCGCTTCTTCAATTGAATATGAAGAATTGGCATCAAATTTTTCAAGCGCTGCCTGATACTTTTTACTTCTTTTAGCCATTGATAATTCCTCCTTGTGGTTTTAGCGGGTTATCCTCCCACGTTTGTATTAATACGTTTTTATACAGTCATTGTTATTTTTACTTTTCAATTTCGAAGCCCATGCTTCGTGCTGTACCTTCGACCATACGCATTGCCGCCTCTACATCAGCTGCATTAAGGTCTTCCATTTTCGTTTCAGCAATTTCACGCACTTGCGCTTCTGTCACTTTCGCCACTTTGTCTTTGTTCGGCTCACCTGAACCTTTGTCGACATTTGCCGCTTTTTTCAATAATACTGCAGCTGGTGGTGTTTTTGTTATGAAAGTAAATGAACGGTCTTCAAATACAGAAATTTCTACTGGAATGATCAGACCTGCCTGCTCTTGTGTACGCGCATTGAACTCTTTACAGAAGCCCATGATATTGACGCCTGCCTGACCTAATGCCGGCCCAACTGGCGGCGCTGGATTTGCCTTCCCTGCAGGAATCTGCAATTTCACAACGTTGATAACTTTTTTAGCCACGATGTGCACCTCCTCGTTTATCGTGATGTGGTCATAGGATATTAAGATTTTATCCTCCCACTCGCATCTATAAAAAGATGGCCGGAAAATTCCGACCATAACATTCTACCATTATTATAATTAAAATACAACCTGATTTTTATAGTTTTTCGATTTGATCGAATTCGACTTCCACAGGCGTCTCTCTGCCGAACATTTCAACAAGCACCGTCAGCTTATAGCGCTCTTCGTCAATCACTTTGATTTCACCGGATTGATTGTTGAACGGACCGTCAATAATATTGACGACCTCACCGATTTCAACTTCAAAATCTACAGTCTTCTCAACCATGCCCATAGATTTCAAAATGAACTTCACTTCTTCAGGCAGTAACGGGTTCGGTTTGCTTCCTGCACCCTGTGAACCTACGAAGCCAGTGACACCCGGCGTATTTCTGACAATATACCAGGATTCATCTGTCATTATCAATTCTACAAGCACATAGCCTGGAAATGTCTTTTTCATCGCCGTTTTACGTTTGCCATCTTTAACTGTCGTTTCTTCTTCTTCAGGAATTACAACTCTGAAGATCTGATCCTGCATATTCATAGAGTCAAGACGGGCAAGTAAGTTCGCCTTTACTTTGTTTTCATAACCTGAATAAGTATGAACGGCATACCAATTCTTTTCACCAGACATCCAATCGCTCCTTTAAATTACAATAAATCTATTAATGCTGTAATACCTAAATCCAAAGCATAGAAAAAAGCCAAGAAAAATATAACCGTCAATGCGACAATCATTGTAAATCTGGCAGTTTCCTGACCTGTCGGCCAGCTGACTTTTTTCATTTCGCTAACTACATTCTGAAAGAAATTCTTATTGTTTGCCATTTTTAACATATCCTCCTACTTCAGATGGAACTTTTATGAGTCGTATGCCGATTACATTTTTTACAAAACTTCTTCATAACTAAACGTTCTTTATGGTCACTCTTTAATTGATAGTTTCTGGATCCACATTCATTACACGCCAATGTTATCTTCATATAACACATCTCACTCAATTCTTATTTACTATACCGATTTTAAAAAACAATGTCAAACACTGTTAAATGACACGATAAATTATTTTTTACGCTTTCTTCTCACTCTGTGCAGGCTGTTTACTATCGCTTTTTCACTGACACAGAGCTTCTCTGAGATTTCTTTAATCTGATAGCCGTAATTACAATAATAAACGATTTTACGCTCAAGCGGCGAGCATACTTTACTATTGTTCAGAATATGTGACTTGTTTTCTTCATATATGATGATATCCAGCGGATTGTCCTGTGACCGGTTTCTGTGGTCGCCGGTTTCAAAGGTGATGTTCTGAACCGACTTCATGACCTCGCTCAATCCATAGGCCGTCAATCTGTGATACAGCTTCATCAGTTCATAAGTGATCGCTTTGGAGACATAGTGACGGTAGTTCCCGAGTTCAGGGTCATACTTATAGCATAATCTCAATGCCAGTTCCATCATCTCCTGGAGCGCATCTTCCCTGTCATAATAATCAAAATGGTACTTCAGTGTCTTTTTAAAAACGGTCGGTCTTAAATTTTCATCTATCCAATCAAATGCACTAATATCACCATTGTAAACTTTGTACGCACAATCATTCATCCGGTCATCCAACGATTCTTTGAGAATAAAGTGATGTTGAGTAATTAGATACATAAGCCGTCTCCCATAATTTTATATATATATAAAATATATGGCGGGACGGCATTTACTTCAAGGTGCTATTTTAAGCCCCTTCTCCATTTTTCAAATTCTGATAATACATCTGGACGGATATCCAGTTTCTGCCTGGGCAGTTTCCGGTTTATCGAATCTATTTCCTTACTGATATTTTTTTCTGAATCTTCCAGTGTCAGCCACATCTCTCTCGATGATATGCGGTAGGCACCAAGAGCAAAGATGGTGTTCTGTTCTGTCAGGTCACTTGTCACTACACTGATTTCGCATAGGAACGGATGGTAATTGTCATGGACGAAACGTTCTATATATTCATCTGCCGTTTCCTTTTCTTTTGTGAAAATAACGGTGATTCCATGTTTTTGAAAAATGGACTCCATACTTTTTACTTCGTAGGCATCGAACACGATGATGATTTCAAAAGTCGTCACCATCTGATATTCGGCAAGGGCTGTTATCAGCTCTTCCCTGGCCAGCTCCAGTGACACTTTGGATTCACTGAAGAGTTCTTTATTGGCACCGATCAGGTTATAACCGTCTACGATTAAAATTCTCCGCTTTTTTCTCATCACATCACAACCTGACAGGGTTTTGCTTCCGGTATACTTCATACATCACCAGCGCTGCCGATACTGAAGCATTTAAACTCGTTATTTGTCCCACCATAGGAATTTTAACAGTGAAATCGCATTTTTCCAGTGTTTTTCTGCTGATGCCTTCTCCTTCACTGCCGATGACGACTGCAGTACTCATATCCAAAGAAAGCTCACGGTAATCCGTGTCGCCGCTGCCGTCAGTCCCGACGACCCAGAAACCTCTGTCCTTCAGCTTATCAATCGTCTGATTGATATTCGTCACCCGCACTACGGGTATATATTCAATCGCACCGGTCGATGTTTTAGCCACTGTTTCTGTCAGCTGAACAGAGCGTCTTTTCGGAATGACCACTGCATCGAACCCGGTGGCGTCGCATGTTCTTAATATCGAACCAAGATTATGGGGATCTTCAAGCCCGTCCAGTATGATGACATTTGCAGTGTCCTTACCTTCTACGGTCTGAAGGAATTTATCAAAATCCATATATTCATGGGCACTGATTGACGCGATGATTCCCTGGTGCTTTTCATCTGTCATGCCGTCTATCTTGCTCTTCGGCACATTCTGGACGATCACTTTCTGCTTCCTTGCAAGATCCAGAAGCTCCTTCACCTGGTTTTTATTGATTGAATCCTGTACATAGATCTTATTTATATCACTTCCTGAACGCAGCGCTTCTTTCACTGCATTTCGGCCGGCAACTATGGAATTAGTCATCGTGAACCCTCCCTTCCTTAATAATTTCCTGCATCAGTTCTCCTATTCTGGAATGGTTATCCGTCAGATCGAGATAACCGATCAGAGCCTCCAGGCCAGAAGCATTCCGATACTCTTTGATCGTTGCATTTTTGGCTCTTGTCGCACTTGATTTATTACGTGCCCTCTTTGCTATTTCCCACTCTTCTTCAGTGAGCAGTTCTTCTTTTCTCAAATGGAGCAGCGCACGGGATTGTGCCCTCGCGCTCACCAGCCGGTTCGCTTCTCTGTGAAGGCCTTCAGGTTTCAGGCGCGACTTGTTCTTAATCAGAAATGTGCGTATATAGACCGCATATACCGAGTCACCCAGAAAAGCCAAAGATAAGCTCGGCACTTCTTCCACATTAAAGTCAGCCACGCTTGAACCGCACTCCCTCTTTAGTATCTTCCAAAACGATACCCTGTTCTTTTAAATAATCTCTGATTTCGTCAGCGCGTGAGAAATCTTTATTTTTCCGTGCATCACTACGTTCTTCAATAAGCTTTTCAATTTCTTCATCAAGCAGAATCGTTTCTTCTTCTAAAACGATGCCCAGCACTCCGGCATACTGTTCAAACACTTCGATGAACCTGGCCAGCGCTTCCTGATTCGTCGTGTTATAGCGAAGATATTTATTCAGCTCGGAAGTGAGGTCATGCCAGGCACTGATGGCGTTGGCCGTGTTGAAATCATCATCCATATGAACTTCGAACGTTTTGATATTTTCTTCGATGATTTGCTGAATCTTGCCGTCCGGTTCAGTGCCGACCGCACTGTCAAGACGCTCCTTCGCCTGTCTGTAACTGTCCTGGATACGTTCCAGTCCCGCTCTTGCTGCATCGACAAGTTCGCGGTTGTAGTTGATCGGATTGCGGTAGTGCACACTGATCATAAAGAACCTCAGTACATTCGGGTTGATTTCTTTGATGATATCGTGAACCAGTATGAAGTTTCCGAGTGACTTGGACATTTTCGTGTTGTCAATATTGATATACCCGTTATGCATCCAGTAATTCGCAAATGTTTCATCCGTCATACATTCACTTTGTGCAATCTCATTTTCATGGTGCGGGAAAGTCAGGTCCTGTCCGCCTGCGTGAATGTCAATCGTATCACCCAGGTGTTCCCTCGCCATTACACTGCATTCGATATGCCAGCCCGGACGTCCGGCGCCCCAAGGTGAATCCCACTTGATTTCATTCGGTTTGGCCTGCTTCCATAAGGCGAAGTCCAGCGGATCTTCCTTTTTCTCTCCGGCATCGATACGTGCACCGACTTTAAGGTCGTTGACCGACTGCTGACTCAGTTTACCATAACCGTCATATGAACGTGTTTTAAAATAAACATCTCCGTCCGATTCGTAGGCATGGCCTTTCTCGATCAATACTTCGATGAATTTAACGATGTCATCCATGTGATTCATCACTCTCGGATGCACTGTCGCCCGCTTGACATTGAGTGCACCGGTGTCTTCAAAGAACGCCTCGATGAAACGCTCTGCGATATCAGGAACCTCCTCTCCCAATTCCTGCGACGCCTTGATCAATTTATCATCGACATCTGTGAAGTTGGCGACGTATTTTACATCATATCCTTTATATTCCAAATATCTCCGGACTGTATCAAAAGCAATCGCCGGTCTGGCGTTGCCGATATGAATATAGTTATATACAGTCGGACCGCAAACGTACATCTTGACCTTGCCTTCTTCGATTGGCTTGAACGTCTCTTTCTGTCTTGTCAAAGTATTATATATGCGAACCATCTTTAACCTCATCCCTTACTTCTTTTCTAAAGTCTTTTATTTCATCTTCCAGACCTATAATCATTTCCAGTATAGGGTCCGGTAAATCCGTCACGTTCAGGTCACGTGCGCCTTTAACCTTTTCGCCGGCCTGTTTGACGATGCGTCCCGGTATGCCGACGACGGTAGAGTCCTTCGGCACATTGATCAGTACGACCGAATTGGCACCGATTTTCGAGTTTTCCCCGATGCGTATGTTCCCGAGCACCTTCGCCCCGGCGGCAACAAGAACGTTATCATCCAGATCCGGGTGCCTTTTCGTTTCTTCTTTCCCTGTTCCGCCCAGCGTGACGCCCTGATAGATTGTTACATTATTGCCGATGCGGCACGTTTCACCGATGACCACACCCATGCCGTGGTCTATGAATAAACGTCTGCCGATCTGTGCGCCGGGGTGTATTTCAATACCTGTAATGAAACGGCTGACCTGCGAAATTATTCTTGAAAGAGTAGCAAATTTCTTTTTATACAATTTATGTGCGATTAAATGCATCCATACAGCATGCAGTCCCGAATAAGTAAAAAATACTTCGAATTTACTTTTGGCTGCGGGGTCCAGCTCAAGTATCATATTGATGTCCTCTTTCATGCGATTAAACAAAATTATCCTCCTCTCAAAATAAAAAATGCCTCTGTCCAAAAACTGGACAGAGGCGCATTTGCACGGTTCCACTCTGCTTACAAAATAAATTTGCACTTATAAATATACAATTTGTCACAGAGTGCATTTCTGATTATATTATGGTTGCCTTCTCACCTGCCAGACAATCTCTGATTTCCATAATAAACCATACTTCATTTCTCTGTTACTGCTTATAATAATCGATAATAATTGCGACTTCAACAAGACAGACTCAGAAGCCGTTTATTTTAATTTGGAAATTCTGTTCAGCACTTTTTCTTTGCCGATCAGAGAAATTGAATCGGGCAGTTCAGGACCCTGTGTCTGTCCTGTAACAGCGACACGGATCGGCATGAAGAGCTGCTTCCCTTTATAACCCGTGGATTTCTGTACATTTTTAATCGATTTTTTGATTGTAGCAGGATCGAAGTCGATCAAGTCTTCAAATTCATCATACAGGGCAGCCATCAGTTCAGGGATGTGTTCCTGGTTGATCACTTCTGTGGCTGCCTCGCCGAATTCGATATCATCTTTGAAGAACTGCTCGGATAAAGTTGTAATCTCTCCGGCAAAACTCATCTGCGGCTGGTAGAGAGCGACAAGCTTTCTTGCCCATTCAATTTCTTCTGCCCCCGAATCTTCATTGACCAGTCCCTCTTTGATCAGGAAAGGCAGCGCCATGTCGAATACTGTTTCTGCGTCCTTCTCTTTCATGTACTGGTTGTTGATCCAGGTCAGCTTCTGCTTGTCGAAGAAAGCAGGTGCTTTGGATAATCTTTTCTCATCAAATAATTTAATAAATTCATCTTTATTGAAAATCTCTTCTTCACCTTCCGGCGTCCATCCGAGTAAAGCGATGAAGTTGAACAGTGCTTCCGGCAAATATCCAAGTTCTTTATACTGTTCGATAAACTGGATGATTGCGCCGTCACGTTTGGATAATTTTTTCTTACTTTCGTTGACAATCAACGTCATATGACCGAACTTCGGCGGCTCAAGTCCCAGAGCTTCATAAACCATCAGCTGTTTCGGTGTATTTGAAATATGGTCGTCGCCGCGCAGCACATGTGAAATTTCCATTTCGTGGTCGTCTATCGCCACAGCGAAGTTATATGTCGGGACACCGTCTTTCTTCACGATGACCCAGTCACCGAAACCGTTTGATTCGAATGACACTTCACCTTTGACGATATCGTCGAATTTGTAAATTTTATCCTGAGGCACGCGGATACGTATAGCCGGCTCACGGCCTTCGGCAATAAGCGCGTCTTCCTCTTCTTTTGTCAGGTTGGCATGGTTACCGCCGTATCTCGGCATTTCACCGCGCGCAATCTGTTCCTCACGTTCTTTTTCCAATTCTTCGCTTGTCATATAACAACGGTAGGCAAGGTCCTCATCCAGCATTTTTTGGATATATGGCTCATAGATGGACCCGCGCTCAGATTGACGGTAAGGGCCGTAGCCGCCGTCTTTATCAATACTTTCGTCCCAGTCGATACCCAGCCACTTCAAGTTTTTCAGCTGCGATTCCTCACCTGTTTCAATATGACGTGATTTGTCGGTATCTTCAATCCTGATGATGAAGTCTCCGCCGTAGTGACGTGCAAATAAATAATTAAATAGTGCTGAACGTGCGTTTCCTATATGCAAAAACCCAGTCGGACTCGGTGCATATCTGACTCTTACTTTATCCATTATGATTCCTCCATTTTTGTGAGCAGGACCACTGCTTCAGAAGTGATGCCTTCTTTTCTGCCTACGAAACCCAGTTTTTCTGTTGTAGTCGCTTTAATATTAACATTAGAGATGGATGTCTTCAAAATTGAAGCGACACTTTCCCGCATATCATCTATATACGGTCTGAATTTAGGCGCCTGCGCCATGATGACGGCATC
>DEQG01000128.1:0-2903 GCA_002360325.1 Salinicoccus sp. UBA3372
AACGAGGGCACAAACGCATCATAAATCATTGCATAACACCCTCTCCATCTGCCAACGTCAATGAATAATCAGAATTAACAGAAAATAGTCAATAATGAGTAGTGTATCATTACAATTTGTGATACATTTATATCAAGCGATTGTAAAGGGGACGTAAATGCACCAAAGGGGGCCGAATTATGGGGATTCAGGAATTTTACAGACAATTTATAACTGAGGATATTTTGCAGGAACTGAGCAAAACGAGAAAAAGGGCATATCAGTCGATTGATGAGTTTGTAGTATACCGGTACCGGGAAATTACGAATCCATATCATGTCAGCTGGGTGGCTGAACAGCTGAGCCCTGAAGAGCTTAGACTGATAGATACATTAAAGTCGTCGAAGGCTAAAAAGGGATATTACACAATTGAACTGGCGAAGGGGGATTATCCGTTTTTAATTGAACAATATCTCATCGTGCCTTTCAATGAAGGCCAGGGAGCGGTGCATGAGGAGACTCTGCGGAGTCTGATTGAAGAGCTTAATAAAAACGACAAGGATCTGGTTTGGCTGGAGGATCTGAGTCCGCTTAAGAAAACGATTCTTATGTCTTATTCAGAGATGCAGCTTGAAGAATTGTTAATGGGGATAACCATTACTCAGCTGAAGGAAATTTCGAAAGCGCTTTCACACTCGCCGGCATCGCTCCAGAAAGAGGTGTATGTCAATGATCTGAAAAAATTGCTGACAGATAAAGAAAAAATCAGGGAGATTCTGATGTCTCTTTCTGACGAAGCTTTTCAGGTGATACGGAAGCATGCCGAAAATGACTATCCTTTCTACAATAATATTAAGGAATATCAGGAACTGATCAGCTACGGCCTGGTTATTGTCATGGAAAATGATTATGGGATATCGCATCCGGAAGTGCTTAAAACCATCAGGAGCACTAATTTGAAAAAGGTGAAAAGTCAGCGTTACAAAAATAATATATTAAAAAATAAAGAAAACCAGTCATCTTACAATGCCTACAGAATAAGAATCTCCCTGGTCGGCGGCAGTGATATTATTTTCCGGGAAATGATTATCCCGACGCGGCTGAATTTTTACGAGATGCACCTGATCATTCAAATTGCTTTCGGGTGGAGCAAAAAGTTCTATGCCGAATTTCTAAATGATAATTATGTCATTCGGGTATACTCGGAAGATACGACGGGAGAGACGAAAAAGAAACCTGTCCTTCTTTCCAGCTACACCCAGGTGGATGCATTTTTATCAGAGCTCGGGACGGTAAACTATGTTTATAATTACAAAGCGAAGTGGCATCACAAAGTCGAGCTGGTGGAGTTTATTTCGCAGGATGAAGATGTCTATCCTGAAATCGTGGATTACGGCGGGCCGAGTCCGATAGAACAGGCCGAGGGCATAGAAGAATTTGACAGGCTGCATTTGATTTTAAAGGATAAGAGCAATCCGGAGTATAAGGAAACGGCAGAGTTTGCAAGGTTGTCGAATTATAAAATAAGATATCCTAAAAGTGCAATCAACCGTCAGCTTAAACGGATATTTTCGAGACAGCATGCACTCACGGAATTTAATGATGAAGAACCAAAATTGGCGGATAAATAAGACGAAGGTCTCTTCGTATTTTTTTGTCTGTATATTATAATTGGAGTTAAGAAGGTGACTGAAAATGAAAAAGTTTTCAATATTCATCGTATTATTTCTGACTCCATTCATATTGAACTCGCTCATCAGTCCTGTCACTCCCGAACTGCTTGATGATCCGAGCCCGAGACAGGATATTCCCGGTTCAAATAAAGACCTTGAAATGAACGTCATAACATCTGTACAGGAACAATCCAAAGTGGAAATTGAATTGAACATTAAAAATGCAAGTGACTCCATATTTGGTTACGGGGAATTTTTCTATATTGAAAAAAAGGTGGATGGACTATGGTATATGCTCGCTTTTGATGATGTGGTATTCAAGGATTTTTCTGCCTTTGATAACTACGGGCAGGCGATACCGCCTGATGAAACCAGAACACTCACAATCGATCCTGCGGATTACGCTTTAAATCCGGACAGCGGCGAATACCGTATCGTAAAAGCTTTCAGATATCATGATGATATGAAAGTATTCTGGTTAACAGATGAATTTAAAGTTGTATAATGTAGATAAATGACATTCATTGGGGGCGGCTGCCATGGAATTGGGAAAAGTGAAATATTTATTTGTGGGTAAAGCGAAGACATATGGAGACAATAGCGCACTTGAAAAAATGGATCAGGAATGGACGACTGCAATCTACCGGGGAAAAACGGATGAAGCTGTATATCTGACAGAAACGGGCTTTCAAAATGATGAAGTCGGGGACAAACGCAATCACGGCGGACCGGAAAAAGCGGTGTTCTGCTATAATATCGATCATTATGAAGAGTGGACGAACGAGCTTGGACAGGACATGCAGGCCGGTGCTTTCGGTGAGAACCTTGCTGTAGTCGGTCTGGATGAATCAAATGTCTGCATCGGTGATGTTTACCAGTTGGGAGAAGCCCAAATACAAGTGTCCCAGCCCCGCAGACCATGCTGGCGTCCGGCCAGGAAACACCGCATCATCGATCTGGCCTTGAAGATTGAAGACTCGGGGAGAACCGGCTGGTACTTCAGAGTAATCGAAGAAGGCAGAGTACAGGCAGATGATAAGTTCAGTCTGTTGGAAAGACCACATCCAGAATGGACGATAGATGCGTGCAACGAAGTGATGTACAAACAGAAAGAAAATTACGGGCTCACAGCAAGTTTGAGAGATGTAAAGCTTTTAGCTGAAAACTGGCAGAGATCTTTACAGAAACGGCTCGACGGCATCCCTGAAAATATAGAACCGAGAGTTTTCGGTCCAAATAAATAAGGAGCAG
>DEQG01000128.1:2921-4544 GCA_002360325.1 Salinicoccus sp. UBA3372
TTGCCTGCTCCTTATTTATTCTTCGATACTCTTTAAAAATTCGATTGTTTCCTTACTTTTCACCCGCTGGTCCTGACGTTTCTGAATACGGTCTTCAGCAGTTTTGAATAACCATTCCTCATGCTGGTTCGTCGGATAAACTTTTGGAACATCGACTTTCTTTCCTGATTCATCAACAGCGACGAATGTCAGGAAACTGAGCACGGCAAGGTCACTTTTATGTGTGAAAGGATTATCCACTTTGATCTGAACGCAGACTTCCAGCGAAGAGGTGCCGACGTGCGAAATATATGCTTCATAAGTTACAATTTCGCCGGCACGTATCGGTTTTAAAAAGTTTACAGAGTCGATCGAAGCAGTCACACAGTCTGTTTCTGCATGTTTCATCGCAGCGATGGCTGCAATCTCATCAATATTCGCTAATATTTTTCCGCCGAACATAGTATTCAGATGATTTGTATGCTCGGGGAAAACCTGTGTTGATTTAATGGATTTGGAAAAGCTCATCGGTTTTTTATTGACAGTCATTTTAAATACCCCTAGGTTATTAATTTGTATATAACTACAATCTTATCACAGAAATTTGATCAGTGGCACAGCTGACTTTGTGAATATTGTAACTTATCAATTGAATTAATGACTGCAGAGGTTTAAAATAAAGTGAATAGTAAATGGAGGGATAGTCATGTCAATTACAGAAAAACTGTTCAGCAGGCTGGAAGAGAAAGAAGACCGGATGATCGAGATAAGACGCTATCTTCATGAAAATCCGGAACTGTCGTTCAGAGAAGAAAAGACAGCGCAGTATATTGCGGATTTCTATAAAGAAAAAGATGTGAAAGTGACTACAGGCATTGAAGGAGAGAATGGAATCGTCGTTGAAATCAACGGTAAGAATCCGGGCAGGACAATCGGTCTCCGTGCAGACTTCGATGCGCTGCCGATCACCGAAGAAACGGATGTGCCTTTCAAATCTAAAAATGACGGTGTGATGCATGCATGCGGCCACGACGGGCATACAGCATATCTTCTGACACTCGGCGAATCATTGATTGAACTCAAAGATGAATGGAACGGTACAATCAAACTGATCCATCAGCACGCAGAAGAAGTCCCGCCGGGCGGGGCGGAGAGTATAGTCGCTTCCGGAATATTGGATGATCTGGATGAAGTCTACGGTATCCACCTGTTTCCGATGTATGAGACAGGTGAAGTGGGTCTGGTCGAAGGCGATGCGATGGCCGGACGTTCCAATTTCAACCTGCATATTCAGGGCAGCGGGGGCCATGGTGCCATGCCTGAAACGACGATAGATCCGATTGTTGCAGGCTCGCATTTTGTTACTCAGGTGCAGTCGATCGTCTCAAGAAGAATGAATCCGAAACATACCACTGTCGTATCAGTGACCGCATTTGAAGCGCCGGGCGGACAGAACGTCATCCAGGATAAAGTGACATTGCGCGGTACGGTCCGTTATATGGAAGAGGAAAATAAAATACCGATCCATGATGAAATGGTCAAAATTTTAAATGGACTGGAAACTGCTTTTGGTGTGACATGCAATCTGGATTATATTTATGACTATCCGGTATTGTATAATGATCCTGAAAAAACCCGGGCTGT
>DEQG01000128.1:4646-6627 GCA_002360325.1 Salinicoccus sp. UBA3372
GGTACATTCATCAATGTCGGTGCAAAGCCTGAAGGTGTGGAAAATGCCTACAACAACCACCACCCGAAATTTGATATTAATGAAAAATCATTATTAATCAGTGCGAAAGTGCTTGGAGAAGTCGTACTATCCAGACTTGAAAATGAATAACAGGAACAACGCAATCAATTAAAATTTCACTGATGGTGAAATATTAATTGATTTTTTATTTATAATCACATATGATTCAGTTAACGGAATATTTAGTCTTAAAATAATAGGGAGTGGGATTGAATGTCATTAATTGAGTTGAAACCAAAAGTTAAGGAATTTTTAGAAGGGGACAAAGGTTTGTATATTAATGGGGAGTACGTACCTTCAGAAAGCGGTAAGACCTTTGAGGTGAAAAATCCATCCACTGAAGAATTCATAGCGAATGTCAGTGAAGCATCCGAAAAAGATGTGGATAAGGCTGTAAAGGCGGCGAAAGATGCATTCGATAATGGTGAGTGGACGAAGATTGATGCTGCGACGCGTTCCCGTCTGATTTACAAATTTGCAGACTTACTGGAAGAAAACCGTGAAGAACTGGCTCAGCTTGAAGCACTGGACAATGGTAAAAAATATCAGCAGGCACTCGAGGATGATGTCGATGGGACAGTTGAACATTTTCGATATTATGCGGGATGGGCGACTAAAATTTTCGGTAAGACGACAAACATAGATCCGAATCACGTCACATACACTGTGCATGAGCCAATGGGTGTTGTGGCGCAGATCGTTCCATGGAACTATCCGCTTCTGATGGCAGCCTGGAAGATGGGCGCAGCGCTTGCAGCAGGCTGTACAATCGTACTGAAGCCGGCGGAAGATACACCTCTATCAATACTATATACTGCCAAACTGTTCAAAGAAGCAGGTTTTCCTGACGGCGTGGTCAATTTTGTGCCGGGCTTTGGTGATAAAGCGGGTCATGCACTTGTCACTCATAAAGACGTTGCGAAAGTTGCGTTCACCGGTTCAACAAATACAGGACGCAATATTATGAAAGAAGCTGCTGAAGATATCAAATCAATCACTTTGGAGCTCGGCGGAAAATCACCGGCTGTCGTATTGGAAGATGCTGATCTTGACGCGGGTCTTGAAAGTATTTTAGATGGAACAATGTATAACTCCGGTCAGAACTGCAGTGCGACGACAAGAGTTTACGTTCAGAGAAATATCTATGATGAAGTGGTCGATGCACTGAAGAAGAAAGCTGAAGAAATCACCGTTGGTGATGGTCTGGATGAGTCTACAGATATCGGGCCATTAGTTTCCAGGAAGCAGCTGGACACTGTTCTCGGATATATCGAGAAAGGTAAAGAGGAAGGTGCGAAACTGATTACCGGCGGACAGCGTATCGGCGACAAAGGATTTTTCGTTGAACCGACAATCTTTGCTGATGTAACGGATGATATGACGATTGCAAGAGAAGAAATTTTCGGTCCGGTAATGTCTGTTCTGCCGTTTGACGATATTGAAGAAGTTATCAAAAGAGCGAACGACAGCAACTATGGACTTGCTGCAAGCGTGTGGACTGAGAATATTAAAGACGGTCATTATATCGCATCTAAACTTGAAGCGGGCACAGTATGGATCAATGACTTCGGTCTGGAACTCGAAACAATGCCGTTCGGAGGATATAAACAATCCGGTATCGGCCGTGATATGGGCGGAGATTACGGTATTGCAAACTATATCGAAGTGAAGAGTGTGTTCGTTAACATGGACAGATCATAAGAGGGTGGGTAATGATATGAGCGGGACGCTGGGAGAAGAGCTGAAGAAATTACGAAAAGATAAAAAGATGACATTGAAAGAGCTGAGTGTCAGGAGCGGTTTATCAATCAGTTTCATTTCACAGATTGAACGTGATTTGAAAACGTTGACGTTCACCTCGCTGAAAAAGATTTCCGAAGCACTCGATGTGAATGTGAATTTCTTCTTTGATGATAATCAG
>DEQG01000098.1 GCA_002360325.1 Salinicoccus sp. UBA3372
GCAATGCCCATCCCGATTACCAGAGGTAAAAGAAATATTATTGATTTCTTATAGTGTTTTGACACAATATGGCCGATTGCGCCTAAAAATTGATCATATATTCCAAGCAGCAGTGCCATAGTACCGCTGCTCACTCCGGGGATGATCTCACAAATCCCCATTAAAAAACCTCTGAAGATGTTTATCCATTTAAACATTCTATTTCCTCACTCTTTATATCCTAAAATATCATGCATAATCAGTGGTGCTTTCATATTATAGAATGATTGTAGCACAAATAAAATTAAAATTTCATGAATTAGGAGTATAATGGAGTTGTTAACGCACTATATATCATTTAGGAGTTGTATACATGAAAAGTCTAGGCGTTTATTTTGGTACATTCGCTCCGTGTCATGTTGGACATTTCGAACAGATCATCCGTGCGAAAAGGGAGAATGATCATGCACTCGTCATTGTCAGCGGTTACGCGGGAGATCGCGGCGACGAACACGAGATGAATCTGAATCATCGCGTAAAAGCAATGAGACAGCTGTGTGCAGGAGATGAAAATGTCACCGTCCTTAAATTGGATGAAACTCATATCCCCAGGTATCCGAAAGGATGGAAATTATGGCTGGAAAAGATGGCCGATATCATTTCAGAAAATATGCCATATCGAACGGAGGACCTGGAGGATCTGACATTTTATGTCGGTGAAGAGGAATATATTGATCCGCTAAAAGTTTTTTACACAAAAAGTTGGAAAAATGTTTCGACGAATGTCATCCTTGTAGACAGACAAGTCCTTAAAATCAGCGGCACAAACATCAGAGAGTCCGCACTGATTAATTGGGACTACGTTACCCGGCCGTTCCGCCGATTCTTTGTTCAGAATGTTTTGGTTATCGGAGCGCCGGATACGGGGAAATCAAAGCTGGTACAGGATTTGGCAAGGCGTTATTCTACGAGTTATTCTGTTGAATATAAAAAAGATTATCAGGTGGAACATCAGGTCGATCCGGATGAACTCGATGTAAAAGATTTTCATGCGATCGGAATCGGACAGTTCGATATCAACAGAAAAAACATCCATTCACCTGCCACCAGGAAAGTTTTCTTTGCAGATACCGATGTTATGACCGCCAAAGTCATGACCAGGCTGTCTGATTCAAATGAAGCCTCAAACAGGCTGTACGATGTATTTGATTATTATATTCAACTCCAGAACTGGTCTTTAATATTATTATTGCCGCCGGCAGACGACGTTGAATATGACAACACGGTTTATAAAGAACTCCGAAAAGAGATTGAAAACAACGATCTTATGAATTTGACTCACGAATTAAGTGGCACCTCGTACAAGGATATTTATCAGGAAGCACATTCCCTTGTAGATAAAATGCTTGCAGATGGCAAAGATAATTAGTAACATTATGTTTATTTTCTAAAAATTACGATATTATATACTTAAGCTTAATTATAGGAGGAATTCAGGTTGCAAAAGAAAATGTTAATGACTCCCGGTCCTACACCAATACCGGAAAATGTAAATCAGCGTATGGCTGAAGGAATGATTGGCCACCGCTCAAGTGATTTCACTGATTTAATGAACAGTATCAAGCCGAAAATCAAAGATGTTTTCGGAACAAAAGACGATGTGGTGATCTTATCGTCCAGCGGGACAAGTTCACTGGAAGCGGCGATGGTAAATTTAGCTGCCCCGGATGAAGATGTCGTAGTTATAGTAAGCGGTGCTTTTGGTGCACGTTTCCGTGCCATCGCTGAAACTTATCCGTATAACGTCCATACTTATGAAGTGGAATGGGGAGATGCGGTAGATCCTGAGCACTTCAAAGAATTTCTTTCAAAATTAGATAATATTAAAGTTGTTGTATCACAGGCTTGTGAGACATCCACTGCGGTTTTACACCCGATTACTGAAATCGGTCAGATCGTTAAAGATTATAATAAAGACGCGCTGTTTATCGTTGATGGAGTGAGCAGCGTCGGCGGTACAAAGTTCAATTTGGCAGAATCGAACATCGATTGTCTGATTTCAGGCAGCCAGAAAGCTTTAATGCTGCCTCCCGGACTTGCATTTGTAGCGATGAATCAAGCAGCAAAACAAAAAGTACAGAGCAATGATATTCCAAGATTTTATTTAGACTTGAACCAGTATTTCGATTCATTGGATAAAGATACTACACCTTTCACACCTGCAGTATCCCTGATACAAGGTTTAGAAACTGTGTTGGATTCAATCGCTGAAGAAGGGCTGGAAAATGTTTTTGAAAGACACTTGAAAATGAGAGATATGTTAAGAGCAGGTTTAGAAGCTCTGGATTTGGAACTCCTTGTGAAGGATGAGTTTGCATCGCCTACCGTTACAGCATTCAAATCCTCGTCTGATGAGCTTTCACACATCAAAGACGAGCTGAGAAATAACTTTGGTATAACGATAGCCGGCGGCCAAAAGCACCTGAAAGGCAAGATTTTACGTATCGGCCATATGGGGTACATGTTCCCTGCAGATATCATCGTCGTTCTAAGTGCAATGGAAGGGATATTAAGTAAATATCGTCAGAAAAACTATTATGGTAAAGCAATCACAAAAGCGCAGGAGGTATTTTTTAATGACTTATAAAGTTCTCGTTCTGGATCCGGTAAGTGAAGATGGTATCAGTGAGCTGATCCACCACCCGAATTATCAGGTGGACATCAATACAGGACTGACAGAAGATGAAATCGTGAAAATCGTTTATGACTATCATGCTGTTATCGTACGAAGTCAGACTCAAATCACAGAAAGAATCATTCAGCATGCACGCTCACTAAGAGTAGTCGCACGTGCCGGTGTCGGTGTGGATAATATCGATATCGATGCAGCGACTAAACTTGGGGTAATCGTTGTAAACGCACCGGATGGCAATACCATCTCCGCTACAGAACACACTATGGCCATGATGCTCTCCCTTTCCAGAGACATACCTGAAGCGCATAAAGAACTGTCTGAAGGTGTGTGGAACCGCAGCGCACATAAAGGTGTCGAATTATACGGCAAGACTCTCGGCATCATCGGTCTTGGCAAAATCGGTTTCGGCGTTGCAAGACGCGCTCAAGTCTTCGGGATGAAAATAGTTGCTTTCGACCCTTATTTATCAGATGAAAAAGCAAAAGAATCAGAAATAGAAAAAATGGAAGTGGATGAGATTTCTAAAGTTGCTGACTTTGTTACAGTCCACACTCCGCTTACTCCACAGACGAAGGGCATTGTCGGCGAGGCTTTCTTTGAAAATTGTAAACCGAACCTCCGCCTGATCAACGTGGCACGCGGCGGCATCATCGATGAAGCAGACTTACTGACAGCTTTGAAAGAAGGTAAAATCGGCGGTGCAGCACTCGATGTATTCGAAGAGGAACCGCCTACTGATATGGAGTTACTTTCACATCCTAACGTTGTTGTTACACCTCACCTGGGTGCTTCAACAATAGAGGCACAGGAAAAGGTTGCAGTCAGCATTTCCCGGGAAATCATCCAGATACTCGAGAACAATACGATCATTCACGCAGTCAATGCACCGCGTATCAGTGAAAATATCAGCAAGGAACTGAAACCTTACATCAACATCTCGAGCCATATGGGTTCAGTCGGCATTCAATTGATGAACCAGCCGCCTAATGAAATCAGATTGAAGTACCACGGTGATATTGCCGTTGATGACACAAGCATGCTTACACGCTCATTTATCGCGAGCTTACTGAGCCCGCATTTCGGTGAAAGCGTAAATATCATCAACGCACTTTATTTCCTTCAGGAACAGGATGTCACTTACAAAGTTGAGAAAAAAGGAAAAACAAAAGGATATAATAACTACCTTGAAGTTGAATTATCCAACAATGAAGAAAATCTCGTTCTCGGCGCAAGCGTCCTCGATGGATATGGTGAACGTATCGTCAAAGTCGATGATTATCAGGTCGATATCAAACCGACAAGACATATACTCATCATCAATCATATCGACCGTCCGGGCGTCATTGGTGACATGGGAGCCATTCTCGGCAAACATTCAGTCAATATCGCCAGCATGCAGCTCGGCAGATCCAATGAAGGCGGCGCAGCTCTGCTATCACTGTCTCTCGATTCAGCAGTGAGCGAAGCAGCTTTGGAAGATTTGAAGAGCATAGATGGATTCAAAAATGTACGCCAAGTGGATTTACAACTATAGTAAAAATCGAGTAGGAGGGAGTGAGTGACTCCCGTCCTCTCACACCACCCAGCGTACGGCTCCGTACTGGGCGGTTCAATACCTTGCGTAAGCAGACTCTGCCAATTGGTTTAGCGGCGCTAAACCCCATTGGCGGAGTCTCTTTGTTGTCAACACATGATGGACTTCTTCTGTTTTGGATAGGTGCCAGTACTTTTTGCGCGAATACGCAATGCGTCTGGCACCGTCAGCGTCCAAGCCATACCGTTCGAGCATTCTGATTTTCGTTTTCGGTTGTTTCCACCGTTTGAGAATGAGTTGCCTGATACGGCGGCGCAGCCAGGGTTCAATATCTTCTATGAAACCTTTGATGAACCCCTGTCCGAAATAATTAATCCAACCCCGTGTCACTTGGTTAATCTCTTTGACAATCTGTCGGAAAGTCCCCGGACGACTGCGTTTGGTCAAGCGCTTCAGTGTCGCTTTGAATTTGCGCTTGGCTGTGTTGGCGGGTCTGAAACGATAGACCCCACCCACTTTCATCATCAGACAACTCAAAAACTTTAAACGCGCCGGTGACCCCACTTGACTCTTGTCGGCATTGACTGTCAGTTTTAAATCCTTCTCAATGAAGTGGGTCACACTCTTCAGCACACGGTCGCCCGCCCGTCTGGATTTCACGAATATCACGAAATCATCAGCGTACCGGACGAACCGGTGCCCGCGCTTTATCAGTTCCTTATCCAATTCGTGAAGATAAATGTTACTGAGCAGCGGCGATATCACGCCCCCTTGTGGGGCACCGGTATGACTGTCTACGAAGTCGCCGGATAGTTCAATCACATCACTCCGCAGGCATTTACGGATAAAGGATGAGATGGCTTTGTCTTGAATGAATTGCTCAAAGTGATGCATGAGCTTGTCATGGTTCAATGTATCAAAGCATTGTTTCAAGTCACAGTCCACGACGACACGATACCCGGCCGCATAGTGCGCGGCACACTGTTTGAGTGCCGTGTGGGTACTCCGTTTGGGTCGGAAACCGTGGCTGTTCGGCATAAACTGCGGATCGATGATGGGTTCGATGACCTGTCGGATCGCTTGTTGGATGACACGGTCCCGGACCACCGGGATGCCGAGTTTGCGCACACCGCCATTGGCTTTCGGTATTTCCACCCGCTTGACGGGTTGTGGCTGATACGTCCCGTTGAGCAGTTTTTCTTTCAAAGGGCCGTAGTGGGCGACCATATGGCTTTCCACTTCGTCCACACCCATGCCGTCGATACCCGGCGCCCCTTTGTTGCGCCGGACGGCTTGAATGGCTTTGATTAAATTGTCATGACTGACAACTTGCCGCATCAGTGATGCGGACTCACGATACATTTCTTTCATTTCACCTACCGATTCACTATACGCATCTGCATACCCTTCGGGTGCTGCCCTATCTCTCCGCAGTCTGCCAACCCATGTTGTTTTCTGTAATCATCGTGAATCGTTAACCTCCATTCTATACTTTGTATGAATATTGTTCGGTCCTTCGGTATTCAACCTATTACGACCTCGGCTGACTTCTCACAGTTCGTTGTTACTACGGCATCTGCCGCCTGTGAGACCTCCCCGGGTAAGACTGACAACCTTCCACTCATGTCACTGCTTCATTTACTGTATGGCGTCTGGGCAGTATTGGACTTTACTATGTTCGGTTAGCTCGTCCGCGCCAAGTCAGCCTTGTTATGAAGTTTCTGTCCGTCAGTGCGAGTGTTTGCCTCAGGCTTCCTTCAGATTCCACCTCACGATGGACACCCTTGCCGTCAGCTAACAGTTCCTACTGCCAAGTCTGTAGTGGACTTTCACCACCAAGTTGTCACCCATGCCGGGCGCACCGAAAAGCACCGCAGAAATTTTAATTTCTGCGGTGCTTTTATTTTTAATTTATTTAACCATGCTTTCAACATGCAAGACATCCGGCACCAGATTGTCTCTTGAAACGCCGAGGTCTGTAAATGTCGGGATGATATCATCCCCGGTCAAACCTGTCAGTGTTCCTATGAATTCAACTTCCATCTTCTCAGAACAGAAGTAATCCGCTACTGAATCACCAACAACATAAACTTTCGCTTCAGAAATATTTTCTCCTTTGACGGACTCTGTAAAGTATTCTTCACTGTGTTCGTAAAGTGTCCACAGGTAGCTGTAAGGGTGTGGTTTGGACAATTGACGGTCCACCCCTTCTCTCGCTTCCGCTTCTTTAACTTCAGAAGCAGTGGAGATTCTCTGATCCTCAAAATATTTAAGCAGCCCTGCAGCTTCAAAAGGGATAAGGGTTTCTTCTCTTGAACGACCTGTAGCAATACCGATCGTCTTATCCGCATCCAGCAGATTTTTCAGCATTGTTTCGATTTTATCAACCGGAGCAAGCCATTCTTCCTGATGAAGGAAACCTTCTTTATCGCCTTCTATAGGAAGTTCGCTGTCCTTCATTTTCATTCTTTCACTGCCCAGGTACCATTCCTGGTAGATGTGCTGGCCTAAATGCCATAGTTTACTATTTGTTTTAAAATCGTCTTTTTCATTTAAGAATTTCAATGAGGTTGCGTAGTTCACAAGACCTTCGTAAATTGTTTCTTTAGTGTACTCATCACCATCAAGAAACTCTAAAACTTTACTGTAGTCAGGCTCTGCATCGCCAAGCATTTCGCCCATTTCATAAAGGTTGTTAATATTGACATTACTTATATTGATACCCGAGTCTTTCAGCAGGTTGATATAAACAATCGAGAACGATATGTATAACATGTCCCAGTTAGAGTTTAATCCCATCTCTTTATAACGGCTTAAAACTTTATCGTCTAAAAAGATTTTATTTCTAATTTCTGCAATTTCTTTATCTGTATAAGATGTTTTAAACTTTTCCTGAGTCAAATTTAAATATCTTGGGTTAAAAAGCAGTTCATGTACAGACAATGCAGCTACATCAAAACATCTTTCCTCACTTAAAAATACTCCATCAACATCAAAAATTACAACGGACATAATGCGCCTCCTTCAAAGCGGTTTCGTCTATTATTTATATTAAAGTTTCTCATATTAACATGTAAATGTCGAACACTATTGTCATTAATCTTTCTTATACACTTAATGCTCTGTTATACTATTAACTGAATTTACAAATAAAGGGGATAAATTATAGTGGCACTTACATATTTGAATGATTTGAAAAAAGAAATCTGCAAAGTGATCGTCGGCCAGGAAGAAGTTGTCGATCTGATTTTCATCAGTATTATACAGAAGGGGCACATACTGTTTGAAAGTGTACCGGGCACTGGCAAGACAGTCCTGTCGAAATCCGTCTCAAAAGTGATGGGCGGTACTTTTTCCAGAGTTCAGTTTACACCGGATGTACTTCCGACCGACATTACCGGTATGAATATATACAACCCGAAAACTAAAGAATTCGAATTACAGCTCGGGCCTGTTAAAACCAATATTCTGCTGGCGGATGAAATCAACCGTGCCACGCCGCGCACACAGTCAGCGCTGCTTGAAGTGATGGAAGAGGGCCAGGTCACCGTCGACGGCAAAACATACCATATCGAGGAGCCGTTCATCGTTCTTGCAACACAAAACCCGATTGAATCCAAACAGGGGACTTTCGATCTGCCGGAAGCTCAAATGGATCGTTTCTTCCTGAAAATCGATCTCGGTTATCCATCATTTGAAAATGAACGCCTCATGCTGGACCTCCACAGGAACAAACATATACAGGAGGCTGTCGGGCAGGTCCTGACTCTGGATACGATTAAAAAAATACAGGATATGGCTGATAAGATTGAGATTAATGATACCGTCAAAGATTACATCATCAATCTGGTCCATCAGACGCGCAATCATGAGTATATAGAACTCGGTGCCTCGCCCCGCGGGACGATCGCTCTGATGCGGGCGAGTATCGGCACTGCTCTGATCAATGGCCGGGACTATGTTACACCTGATGATGTAAAATACATCACCCCTTATGTCCTGTCCCACCGCATCGTACTCAACATCGAAGGTATGACTGTGACCAACAATGATGAAGTGATCGACAGTATTCTGAACCGGACGGAAGTACCGGTCGAATATGGAGTTACACGGAATGAAGTATAGAGTCGTCCATACAGATTCGAAAATTGAGTCACTGCTCTTTTTCATTATTGCGGTGATGATAATATTCAATCTGTTATTCACTGTGGATTTAAACGGCTGGCTCGAACTGATCATAGGAATCATCATTGCGATGACATTTCTTAATCTGGTCTATGAAAAATACGCAGCCGCACATTTGACCGTTGAAGTGTCGCCTGAACATATCAGAAAGTATAAGGGGCAGAATGGTACGGTACAATTGAAAATCATTCAGAAGGGCTGGCTGCCCATCTTATCGGCACGCATTCATATATCGGCCGGCGATGATATTAAATTTCATAATGACCAGGCACTGAAAATCAGGAATGTTACAGAAAACACTTTCCTGTTCACCGTATTTCCCAGGAAATCAACACTGGTTGAAGTCCCATTCGAAGCAAAAAACAGAGGGACGAGCAAAATTATAAATACCAAAATCAGTATTCCACGACTGTTCGGATTCGGGGAGATCAGGCTGGAGCAGATTGGTCATTCAAACCATGAAATACTCATCTATCCGGATCGTTATGCTCTGCACAACCAGCCTCTAAAAGCTAAAATCGAACAGGGATTATACATGGAAAAAAACACTTTGTTCCATGATTCCCTGCTGTCGAGCGGCAGCAGGCCTTATGAAAGGACTGACAGTCTGCGTGATGTCCACTGGAAACTGAGTGCACGCAGCGGTGAACTCATGACGAAAGAGTATGAAAAGACGACCCATATGTCCTGGCTGTTTTTAATAAACCTGAGATCTGAGAAATCTTTCGCTCCTCCGAACAACATTGAAACCATCTTTGAAAAACTCGCGTATATATTCGGTGAAATAACGAAGAAAAACATTCCTTTCAAACTGATGGCCAACATGAGAACTTTTGATCAGGATCACTTTTACACCATTCCGGAAAGTTCCGGCAAATCACATTACAAAATAACACTCGAAGCTTTAGCCCGTATTAAAACCGTCACATACACAATCAGCTTCGACCGATTTTTGAAGTTTGTCCAACAGACGGAAAAAACGCCCACCCACATCATCTTCACCGGTGAGATGGATGCTCTGATGGCCAGGGAACTGCGAATGTATATAGACAGGGGCACCGTCATCTATCAGTTGAATGAGCACGGATTGGAACCTTTTAAACTGAGTGCTTTAAAGGGGGCCGAGAGATGAGTTTCCTAAAATATCACACGTCATTTTTAAGTGTATACCTTGTAGAGATGGCCTTTGTTCTGATGATATATTTATTTTTAAATATTCATAACACAACGGACGACATAAACCATGTACTCATTTTTTTAACTGTCATTCTGGCACAGTATATAATCAGCCATCTGATCAACTTGAAATCCCGGACAAAGTACATCTATATTCTGGCACCGGTGACATTGATCATACTGATGTTTACAGGGGATTATCTCCTGTCTGCCCTGTTGGTCAGCACTCTGCCGGTATTTCGTCTGGAACAGCTGCACTACAGTACATCTGATACACTCGCTCCTCTCTCTATCTTGGCATCACTGATACTGCTGATCATCTTTACAATGCTTTCCACAGCAGAAGTTGATGCACATATGAGTTCATTCAATCTCATATTCGTGATTGCCATAACAGGATATTTCGTGACTAAAATCATCAGCCTCGCAATGGACAGCGGCTATGGTTTTACATCATATTTAAAAGTCGTTTCAATTTTTACGACAATATTTTTGGCAGTTTCATTTTTTATCGGATATATATACAAATTTCTCATATTCGGTTTAAGCTACGTAGTCATCTTTCTGCTGAATGCTTTTGTGTTTCTGCTGAGACCTGTGTTCGCATTTTTAGAAAATGTGGAATTGGAATATCCGGATAATCTGTTGGAAGAGGAAGAAACTGAACTGGATGGTTATGAATCACCTGAAAATGTCGTCTCGTCGACGAACCAGATATTTAATATTCCATTCGGATCGATAGTTATCGCGGCAGTTGTCATCGCAGTCATCCTGTTCATCTATATTTATTTTAAAAACCGGGATGTTGTGACAGAGGAAAAAACCGCCAGCCGGAAGAACACTTTTGCTGATACAACAAAGACATATAAGCCGGAAAATAAAAAAGCACCTGCCGATAAAGTCCGCAGGATGTACTTTGACTTTGAGAAATGGACTTCTTCCAAAGGATACGGCAGATATAAAGATGAAACGATCGAACAATGGTTCAGCCGTCTGTCACTCGAAGAGCACATTTCCATCTCCAAACTTCAGTATTATCAAAAGATGCGCTATAAGGACAAAGTGTTAACGGATGAAGAGTTCAAGTTACTGAAAAATTATATTAAAGAGTTTAAAGATATACTCAGCAAAAAACCTGATTGATTTCAATCAGGTTTTTATATTAATAATGATTCAAATATTGTTTGATTTCCCAATCAGACACCTGTGAGCGGTACATATCCCACTCTATGCTTTTGTTACTGTGAAACTGTCTTGAAATATGAGGTCCCAGCGCCTCCTGGACAACTTCATCCTCTTTCAATGCCTTAAGGGCTGTATACAGCGTCGACGGCAGATCTTCAACCCCAACCGCTTCCCTTTCTTCACGTGTCATTTCATAAAGGTTCAGATTGACCGGCTCCGGTAAATTGATTTTATTCTTAATACCGTCCAGCCCTGACTTCAAGATGACAGCAAGTGCAAGGTATGGATTCGCTGCCGGATCGACCGAGCGGATTTCAGCCCTTGTCGATAATTTCCTGGATGACGGTATTCTCAGCAGCGGTGAACGGTTTTTACCGCTCCATGCTATATAGCTAGGCGCTTCATAACCGGGCACAAGCCTTTTATATGAATTTACAATCGGGTTGCAGACAGCTGTAAATCCTCTTGCATGCTTCAATATTCCCGCCATGAAATAGCGCATGTCCGTGCTCAGTCCAAAGTTATCACTTTCATCATAAAAGGCATTCTCTTTTCCTTTGAACAATGAAACATTGAAGTGCATACCGCTTCCATTCAGGCCAAAAAGCGGCTTGGGCATGAATGTCGCATGAAGGTTATGCTTTCTCGCAACACTTTTTACCACCAGTTTGAATGTCTGGATATTATCACATGCCTGTATGGCATCTTCGTATTTAAAATCTATCTCGTGCTGGCCCGGGGCAACTTCATGATGTGAAGCTTCCACTTCAAAGCCCATATCTTCTAGTTCAAGGACGATATCACGGCGGCAGTTCTCTCCGAGGTCCGTCGGTGCCAGGTCGAAGTATCCGCCCTGATCATTCAGTTCAGTTGTCGGATTGCCCTTTTCATCCAGTTTGAATAAAAAGAACTCGGGCTCCGGTCCAAGATTAAAAGACGAGTATCCCATATCTTCCATATCTTTCAATACTCTTTTTAAATTTGAACGCGGATCGCCTTCAAACGGCTCGTTATCCACTGTATAAATATCACAGATCAATCTTGCCACTTTACCTTTACCGGCCGTCCAGGGGAAAATGGACCATGTCGCCAGGTCCGGTTTCAAATACATGTCCGATTCTTCCAGCCTGGCAAATCCTTCGATCGATGATCCGTCGAACATCATTTCACCGTCAATCGCTTTATCCAGCTGACTGACCGGCACCTCCACATTTTTAATCGTTCCCAGTATATCTGTAAACTGCAGACGGATATACCTGACATTTTCATTTTCTGCGATGCGCTTGATGTCATCTCTGGAATAATCGTTCTTCATCATTCACTCTCCTGTTTTGTATTGGAAGAACCGGGATAAATCGCCACGGTTCGGCAAAGATTGATTCAACTCTTTATAATTTAAAACTTCCGTACTCGAATAGTCATTCTCTTTGTCGACAATCTCTCCAATCCTTTTCATTGTAAAACCTTTTTCCATCAGCAGCTTTATAGTCAGAAGTGTTTCAAGATTATTCATTGAAAATAATCTGTGATTGCCTTCGCTTCTTTCGAGAACAATCAGGCCTGATGCTTCGTAGTGCCTGATCTGACGGGCGGTAAGGCCGGTCAGTTTCATCGCTGAAGACATAGGAAAGACTGGAGCATTTCTTCTTGTTCTATCATTATTCAATGACCATCACCTCAAGTATAGAAAAATAATAGCACATTTTTTTCCAAAATCATAATTGATGTCAGATAATCTTACATGAAATGATAAATTTATTTCCTAATGAAAAACCGCCGAAGATCATAAGATTTTCAGCGGTCATATCAATATTTTATTTCCTGTTGAACTTATGCCTGTTCTTCTTCCGGTTCATGGTTAACGTTTCTCTCGTGAATAATGAATAGACGACCGGCACGACAAGCAATGTCAATAAAGTACTTGCAAGCAGTCCGCCGATTACACTGATACCCATCGGCTGGTTGATTTCGGATCCTTCACCGAGTCCGATTGCAATCGGGACGAGCCCGAGTATGGTTGTAAATGCAGTCATGAATATCGGTCTGGTACGGACATCAACCGCTTCAACAATCGCCTCATACGCATTCTTTCCTCTTTCCCTCAGCTGATTTATGAAATCCACGAGGACGATGCCATTATTGACGACAATGCCGATCAGTACCAGGAGTCCTATGAACACCGGTACACTCAAAGGTGTATCTGTGGCCCATAATCCCAGCATGACCCCGATGGCCGACAGGGGAATGGTGGACATTATGACAAATGGATATTTAAATGATTCAAACTGTGCAGCCATCACAAGGAATACAAGAACCACTGCAAGAACCATGGCCATCAGCATGTCCATAACTGAATCTTCGATAAGTTCCTGATCTCCTGTAAAGGAAAAATTGCTTCCGGGAGACAATTCCAATCCCGTCACAATATCCTGCATTTCAACAACCGCTTCAGACAGATTTGCTCCCGTCTCCAGCTGCAGCTCATACTGATAGGCATGCTGGCCGTCAATCCTTTCGACAGAAGAAGCCGCCGGCTGCCTTTCTATATCTGAAACTTCATCGAGCGTGATGCCTTCTCCGTCTTCCGAGCGGCTGATCACCATATTCCCGAGAGCTTCTTCTGAATCTGCCTCTTCTTCCGGCAGGGTCATACGCACCATCAAATATTCTTCAGTACTTTCGTCAAGCATAGTGAAGACATTCATACCTGTCGTCAGACTGTTGAAAGTGTCTGCCACCTCCGAAGCTGACAGCTGATTCTCAAACAAAGCGTCCTGGTCCAGCGTAATCGCCAGCTCTTCTATTGTTTCGATTGCATTATTCGAGACCGATACTACAGAATCCATATCACGGAGTGCAGTCGTCACTTTTTCTTCATCCGCCATCAGATCCTGCTCACTGCTGTTCATCAGGTTGAATGACAGCACCGAGGAATCGGTGCCGGTCGAGGTTGATGTCATAATACTGACTTCAGCGTCATCGACATGGCTTTCTGCAATGTTCTGGAGTTCTTCCCCGACTTCATCTGCAACTTCGTTGGTCGAGCGGTCCCGCTCATCTACAGGCAGTGTGGTAACATATATTGCACCTTGAGAGGCGTCGCCCTCCCCGCCTACGCCCATAGTGTCAGAAGCACCTGCCATCGCCAGGAATACTTCAATTTCATCAATGTCCGTCAAATACTCTTCCATTTCAGTCAGCACTTCTTCAGTTGTCTTAAGATTGGTGCCGGACGTCATGTCGATACTGGCTGAAAAGAACCCTTCGTCCGTCTCCGGCAGAAAAATCATCCCTGTTCTATAAATACCGAAAGCACCCAGCCCCACCATGGCACTGATAATCAGGAACGTCACCAGGCGGAATCTGAGCGAGAATTTCAGCATTCTCTGAATCATCCGGTTGTATATGCTGCCCCGCCGCCTCGTTTCCAGTGACTTATCCGGCGCTTGCATAAATTTACTTGCAAACATTGGAACAACCGTCAATGCAACAATGAGCGATGCGAACAGACTGAATGCAATCGTCAGTGAAAATTGGGTAAATATCTGTCCGATGATGCCTTCTATGAACAGTACCGGGAGGAAGACCGCTATTGTTGTCAGTGTCGATGCTGTAATCGCACCTGCGATTTCTTTAGCGCCATCATATGCCGCTTCTTTCGGTTCCTTTCCAAGCCCGAGATGCCTGTTGATGTTTTCAATCACAACTATGCTGTTATCCACCAGCATCCCCACTCCGAGGGCAAGACCGCCCATCGTCAGCAGGTTAAGCGTAAAGTCTGAGAAATACATCAGTACGAAAGTAAATATTACAGAATAGGGAATGGCAACCCCGATAATTATCGGACTTCTGAAGTTTCTCAGGAATAAAAATAGCACAACCATTGCAAAAACGGCACCCAGAATAAGTGCAGTCGCTATATCCTGTATCGAACGGTTTATGTAATCCCCCTGGTCGAATAAAATATCCGCTTCAATATTTTCATACTTCGGCTGTTCAATCGTACTTTCCAAAACATTTAAAAACTCATTTGACACCTGCGAAGTATTGCCATTCGATTCCTCCAGCACATTGATTAAAATTGACGGGCTCCGGTTTGTCCTGGAAATCGTTTCGCCGCTGTCACTCACCCGCTCAATTGTACTGATATCCCCAAGCGTCACCTCTTCACCATCTTCAGGATCAACTGTTACATTGAATGTTTCCAGATCTTCCATAGACTGCATCTGCGCCTGAATTCTCGTAGTTATTGAATCTGTACCGTCATCGATACTCGTGCCCGGCATTGAAATATCACTCGCAGACAACATCTGGTGAATCATATTTATATCCAGCTGATATCTTTCCAGTTCATCAGCTTCAGGCTGTATCTCAATAATCTCTGTTGTCAGACCTTCTGCATCCACACTGGCGACCCCTTCGATTCTCTCCAGCTCCTCGCTCAAATCTTCCACCAGTCCCTGGAATTCCAGTTCATCCATTTCACTGCTCAGGGACATCTGAATGATGGGAAGCTGTGACGGATCAAATTTCATAAAGCTCGGGTCTCCTGCTTTATCGGGAAGCTGAACGTTATCCAGTGCCTGGCTGATTTCGCTCTCCACATCATCTATGTCCGTCGCCCATCCAAACTGCAGCAAAGTCAGACTGGAACCTTCCTGTGCAGTTGACATCATGGTATCCAGCCCCGAAGTGGTCGACAAGCTGTCCTCGATAGGTATCGCCACCTGATCGTTAACTTCCTCCGGCCCTGCCTTGTCATAGGTTGCTACGACAACACCAATCGGAGGATTGATATCAGGTATCAATTTAAGCGGTATGCTTACAAGTGATACTGCCCCCAGAACAATGACCAGCAGCATTGTCACCATTGTCAAAACCGGTCTTTTGATTGAAAACTTTATCATTTTTACTCCCCGCCATCCCCATATTTTAAAATGATTACAGTCTTATTATCATTTTTATCCTTATATTAAAAAAAGGATGTTAACCAATATGATTAACACCCTGTCTGCGATTATTTAAAAGAAATTTACAATGTTCAGTATAAACACTAGAACGATGATGACCGGCAATATGAATTTGAGTAAGAAAATCCATGCTTTGAACAATGGATACATCGCAGTGTTCTCTCTGACGCCGACCTGATTCTTAATTACAGAGTACTCCAAAATATAACCGACAAATATCGAAGAAATAAGAGCGTTCAGAGGCAGAATCATATTCGATACCAGAAAATCCACGTTATCAAATATTGTTCCGGCAAAGAACTGCACATTATTCAGCACGCCTTCCGACAGTGCAGAAGGAATACCGACGATAAATACTAAGAGTCCAAAAACATAGGCCATGATCTTTCTCTTATTTTCATTCCCTTTAATCGCATTCGCCACATTGATCTCAATCATGGAGATAGCGGACGTCAGCGTTGCAAATAGAAACGCGATAAGGAATAAAATATAGAACACATTACCGAGAGCAATTTCACTGAACACCTGTGGCAGAACAATAAAAATCAGTCCCGGACCGAAGACGTTTTCCATTTCAAACGATGCGATCGCGGGAAATATCGCCAGACCAGCCATGACTGAAATAGTTATATTCATAAGCACGATATAAAGTGCAGACCTCGTCAGGTTATGTGTATTGTCCAAATAAGATGCATATGTGATCATTGTCGTTGCACCGATACTCAGTGCAAAGAATGATTGGCCCAGTGCATAAAGTACAGCCTGGGAGTTGATGTTTTCAAATGAAGGCGTTAAAAAGAATTCCACACCTTCCATTGCGTTCGGCAAGGTCAATGAACGGATAATAATTATTAAAAACAAGATGAATAATAAAGGCATCATTATTTTAGATGCACGTTCCAGACCTTTCTGCACACCCTGCGCAACGATGAAAACAGTAAGTAATAAGAATGCGCCCTGTCCCACTATTACATAGAGCGGGTTGGTTACAATCTGGCCAAACATTCCTTCATAGTCTGAAATCGGCAGTATACCGACTGTATTGATAAAAGCAACGACCAGATAGAGTAATATCCAGCCTCCGATAACACTGTAAAATGACAGAAGCAGAATAACCGCTATGTTACCACTCCAGCCAAACAGGCGGAACCATTTTTTACCACCCAGATATTCAAAACTTTCTATCGGGTTCCGGCCGCCGGCACGTCCGATGACGAACTCTGATAATAATAATGGTAAACCGACCACTAAAGTGAACAGCAGGAACATAAGCAGGAACGCCCCGCCGCCATGTTCAGCAGTCATGTAGGGAAAGCGCCACAGTGCCCCCAGCCCTATTGCCGACCCGGCTGCAGCCAGTATAAAACCAATTTTAGAACCCCATTGAGATTTCTCCAAATCTTTCCCTCCTGAATAAAAAATATAGAACGTTTACATATACTAGCATATAAACACTATTTTGAATAGTGAAATAAAACAATGATAATAACAAAAGCCGACCCTCCCAGGCCGGCTGAAATATTTATAAGATTTAGTTTGGATTATCTTCTAAATCAGGGATTGGTCTTTCATAATACTGACGGTCTTTGTTTGCGTTGAAGTGGTCTGCTTTCTCCACTTTGATATCAGTCACGTAGTCAGGCATTTCTACGAAGCTTTCGTAAATACCTTTCTCTACGAGATAGTTCCCTTCAGGGAAGAGAACACCGACGTTTCCATCCTTGATATCAGCATGCTGGACGAAGCCCTGGAAAACACCGTTCTTATTATAAAGAACAACTGCTTCTCCTTCTTCAAGACCTTGTTTATGCGCATCGTTCTTACTCATCAGGACACTGTAGCGGCCCATATGGTTGAACGCGTCTGTATCGCCGTAAACCATTGAGTTGAACTGTTTTCCGCGGCGCATAAGGAGTTTGAACTCCCCTGCTTTGGCATTGTTATCCGGGATATCCATACTGATCAGGTTACCACGGCCGTCCGGCGTCGGACATACGCCGCCCTCACATAACCACGCCCCACCGTACTGGTATACATCTCCTGCTTTTTTCAAGTACTGGACACCGTCGTACTGAGGGTTCGCTACAGCAATCTCATTACGGATTTCCTGACCGGATTTAAAGTCGATCAGATGTGCATTTTCAGGCTTAACACGTTTAGCGAGGTCGATATATATCTTCCACTCACTGCGTGCCTCTGCAATACGGTTGCGGTTTCCTTCAATTTCAGGTGAGAAGTAGATCATTCTCTCAGTTGAAGTCGACAGCCCGCCGCCATCCTGTTCATAACGTGTTTTTGCCGGCAGTACAACGACCGCTTCCTTGGCATCCAACAGCGTCGATGTATTCAGGATAATATCCTGGTGAACACGGATGTCCAGATTTTCAAGCGCATCTTTTACGAAGTCCGGATCCGGCATAGTTTCAAGGAAGTTACCGCCTGACATATAGTAAAGCTTTAATTTCTTCTCGTTATCCTCAGGAAGCATCGCGTTTTCAATCGTTACGCCGACTGAGTCTCCAGGCCATTTAGGCAGCTCGAAATCCCACACTTTTTCAATTCTTTCAGTGTTAATTTCATCATAGTCCCCGCCCGGTAATGAGAACGGATCTGCACCCATCTCACCTGAACCTTGAACACTTGAATGTCCGCGAAGCGGCATAAGACCATTATACTTGCTTCCAAGCCATCCACGCAGTAATGCAAGGTTTGCGACTTGTGAAATATTGTCTGTTGCATGCTTGTGCATTGTAAGTCCAAGCGCCCATACCATGACACCATTTTTGGATTGTGCAAGCATGTTACTGAGCTCAATGATTCTTTCCTTGCTGATTCCTGAAGATTTCACTATTTCTTCCCATGACTGATTCTGAACGTTGTCTTTGAGTTCTTCATAGTTGTTGACATGTTCATGGACGAATTCATGGTTCACAGCTGAACCTTCAACCGCTTCTTCCATATCAAACCAGTGCTTCATGACACCGTGCATCAATGCAATGTCTCCGCCGATGTTCACTTCATAGAAATCATCTGCAAGTTTTGTACCGAATAATGCCGATTCTACAACTGAAGGCACCCAGTAGTTTTCCATTGCAGGCTCTTTATAAGGGTTGATCACGATAATTTTAGTACCGCGTTTTTTAGCTTCCATCATATATTTAGTGGATACCGGACTCGCGTTTGAAGCAACACTTCCCCAGAATACCAATACGTCCGTACCAAGCCAGTCCTGATAGTTACAAGTTGAGGCGCCGACGCCCACTGAACGTTTCAATGCGGATTTACTTGGTGAGTGACAGATTCTTGAAGCGTTGTCTATGTTGTTCGTCTCAAGGTAGCGCGCAGTTTTAGCAGCCACATAATATGACTCGTTCGTGATTCCGCGGCTCGTTAAGTAAAATGCATACTGCTTCGGATTGAGTGCCTTCATCTTGTCGGCAATGGTACCCATTGCTTCATCCCATGAAATTCTCGTAAATTTGTTTTCTCCTTTACGGCGGATCATCGGGTAAGGGATACGGCCGAGCTCTCTCAGCTCTGAAGAATCAAGTTTTCTGAGTTCATTGATATCCTGGTGCAGTATTCCCGGTTCGATCGGCGGTGCCGTATTCAGTCTTAAGACATTGAAACGCGTTGTGCAAACGTGCGGCCCAGTCAAAGTCTGGTCCTGAAGACCGCCCACACCTAAAGCACAGCCGTCACAAACACCTTTTAAAATTATATTTTTTGCATAGTTCAGATTATCTTTGTTTTTCCATGCAACTTTGGCTGAATCTATAATATGTCTTGGTTTAACTTTTGTAATTCCAAAAGGTACAGGGCTGACCCATAAACTGGTGTCCCATTTTTTTGTCTTTTTAATAGGACCTGGGTGTAAAGTTTTACCCATTGATGACACTCCTTTTATACATAATACATTTATTATACATTAAGTTTATATGTTTAAAAAGGATATTTACTCAGCTGTCTGCGGTTTATCTTGTACAGTTTGTGAACTTTCTCTCAGTTGAGGAGCGTCACCTTTCAACTTTTTAATATCCACCCTGATCAGTAATGAGATGGCGAGTGCGACTACAAACATTGCTGTAAATATATAAAGTGTCAGCGTGTAACTTGCTGTCAATTCATAAAGTTCGGCAACAATGAACGGTCCTGCAAGACCGGCCGCAGCCCATGCCGTCAAGATATATCCGTGGATTGCACCAAGCTGCTTGGTACCAAAAATATCTCCGATATATGCTGGTATGGCAGAAAAACCGCCGCCATAACAGGAGATCATTATGAATAATAAAAGTGCAAACAAGTATTCATTTGTGACTACAGGCAGTACTCCGAATACACTGATTTGAATGACAAAGAAAATGGTGTAAAGATTGGGACGTCCGATATAGTCTGAAATCGATGCCCATATCAGTCTGCCGCCGCCGTTGAAGACTCCCATGATTCCCACGATCAGTGCCGCAGCCCCTACTGTAATACCCGTAATTTCCTGGGCCATCGGGCTTGCCACCGCCAAGATAGCGATTCCACAAGTGACATTTATAAACAACATCAGCCACAGGAAATAAAACCTCTTCGTCTTAATTGCTTCATTGGCCGTCAGCTGGACAAGATCCTCTTTTACTTGCTTAGGTGAATCCTCTTTATTTTTCATACCTTCAGGCATATATCCTTCCGGCGGCTTTTCCAAGTATAGACTGGATGCCAGCATCACCACTAAATAAATGACGGCAAGTATGTAAAATGTTGCAGCTATGCTGAATTCATTCATCAAAAACTCCATTGCAGGAGAAGCGATCATCGCAGCAAAGCCAAAGCCCATGATTGCAAGCCCCGTGGCCATTCCTCTTCTGTCAGGGAACCATTTTACAAGCGTTGAGACCGGTGTAATATAACCTATCCCAAGACCAATACCTCCAAAAACACCATAACCCAGATATAACAGCCACAAACTTTCGATTTGTACTGCATACCCTGCCATTGCCATACCGACTGCAAAAAACGTGGTGGATACCAGCCCTGAAGCTCTTGGTCCGTACTTTTCAACAAAGTGGCCCATAAAAGCTGCCGAGAGCCCTAAAAATAAAATTGCCAGACTGAATGTGAATGACACATCAGACAATGACCAGCCGATTGATTCCTGCAGCGGCCCGGTAAATACACTCCATGCATAAACTGAACCGATGGAAATATGTATCCCGACACCGGCAAGTGCAATCAGCCAACGATTTTTGTTCACTTCCATTTCATTACCTCCATAAGCTTAAAAATTTACATTAAATATACTTATCATATAAAATGTATTTGTTTGCTATAATGGAGTATATATGTTCGTCACAATTGCGACAATGCCTTTTGTCTAAATTGGGAAATATTTTAGGAAATATTTTTAAAGAGGTAATAAAATGGAAATAACGACGCATAGAAAAATCGTCAAATATCAGGACGGCCAATTTACTGATATAGATGATGTAGTCGCAGAAGAATTCCCGTTGACTATTTATATAAATGATATCGAGTTTGCAACTCTAGTCTGTTCTCCGGAATACCTGCAGGAGCTGGTCATAGGTTTCCTTGCGTCTGAAGGCGCAATCAGATCTTATAAGGACATCCAGTCCATCAACCTTGATGACAGAGGCGGATTCTGTCATATAAAGCTGAACAAGTCGATTCCTACAGACCATTTCCAGTATTCCAAACGAATACTCGGTTCATGCTGCGGTAAAAGCCGTCAGTTTTACTTTCAGAATGATGTCGACACTGCTAAAGTATCCATGAGTAAGACGACATTGAATCCTGAACAGATCAGCAGACTGATGATAGAAATGCAGACGACGAGCACGATTTTCAAAGAAACAGGCGGAATCCATAATGCGAGCCTCGGCAGTCCGGAAGGGACTGTCGTTCACCGCGGTGATATCGGGCGTCATAACGCTCTTGATAAACTATATGGCTACTGTGTTGAGAATAATATTTCCGTCAGAGATAAAATCCTTATCTTCAGCGGCCGGATCTCATCCGAAGTATTAACAAAGGCGGCAAAGATCGGCGTCGGCATCGTACTGAGCAAGTCGGCCCCTACTGATCTCGCAGTTGAACTGGCTCATGATCTGAACATTACTGCAGTCGGGTTTGTAAGAGGAAATTCATTTAACATCTACAGTCACCCATGGCGCATAAAAGAAAGTGAATAATCTTTAAATTTAAACTCTTGTCATTTGACTTACATGCTTTACACATTTATCATAAAACTAAGTAAATAACAGTACCACTAGGGGTGCATTTAGCTGAGATAGCAGATTTCTGATGTATGTACATCAGAAAGTGCTGATCCCTTCGACTTGATCTGGGTAATTCTAGCGTAAGGAAGTGGTTTAGTACATAAATATCAAACAGCTAACCAAATATATTTCTATAGACTATGATGCTCTTTTGGTGTGTGCTGTTATTTATATTACTAAGCCCGCTTCTGCAATGATTACATTGCCGGAAACGGGTTTTTTATTTTGGAAAAGGGAAGGATGGATAACAATGGAAGAAAGCCTACCGATTGCTCTGACGGTTGCAGGAACTGATCCTACAGGCGGAGCGGGAGTTTTAGCAGATATTAAATCTTTTCATTCGAGAGAAGTTTACGGCATGTCTGCCGTCACCTCGCTCACCGCCCAAAATACGATGGGTGTACAGAACGTCTTCAACATACCGGCTGACTTTCTTGAAGCACAGCTTGAAAGCATATTTTCAGATGAGATTCCTCATGCGATGAAAAGCGGAATGATTGCAACTGAAGAGATGATGAGGGTTTTGAAAAAATATATAATGAAATATGAAATACCGCTTGTCATCGATCCGGTTATGATTTCGACATCAGGTCACAATCTGATCAGTGAGGACGCCATAGACTATTTGAGGGACGAACTTCTTCCTGCCGCTTTGACGGTGACACCCAATATCATGGAAGCTGAGAAGCTTACAGGTGTCGATATCGAAAACGAGGGAGATGTAAGGAAAGCAGCGAAAGTATTCATCGGAGAAATAGGCGTAAAAAGTGTCATCATAAAAGGTGGTCACCTGAAAGGGGCTGCAATCGATTACCTTTTCGAAACAGACAGTGAAACCAGTCTTTCTTCAGACAGAGTGGATACAAATCACACCCACGGGACAGGATGCACATTTTCAGCTGTCATTACAGCAGAGCTTGCTAAAGGGAAAACATTGAAAGAGGCATTCCAGACCGGCAAAAATTATATTACCAAAGCCATACAGAAAGCTCCGGAAATCGGCAAAGGCAACGGACCGGTCAACCATTTTGCATATAAAGGGGAATTATAAAAGTATGCCATCTATCAAAAGTATACGTGAAGCACCGCCGCTGATTGTCTGTATAACAAACGACGTCGTAAAGAATTTCACTGCAAACGGCATGATTGCGCTCGGCGCGTCACCGATCATGAGCGGTGAAAAGGATGAGGCAGAATCGCTGATGAAAGTTGCAGACGGACTGCTGATCAACATCGGAACAGCTGATGTTCATAAAAAAGAACTGATGTCCGAAATGATCGCCCATGCCAATAAAAATAATGTTCCGGTAGTATTGGACCCTGTCGGGTATGGCGCGTCCTCTTTCAGAAAAAACCTTGTGGATGAGCTGATAGAAAAATACGATATTCAGCTCATCAAAGGAAACAGAAGTGAGATGCTTGCGCTGTCAGGTGCAGAAAGTACCTCCCGCGGTGTGGATTCGATCGAGGAAAGCGATGCAATTGAAATAGCAGAAACCGCTTATGATAAATTCCATATTCCGGTTCTGGTTACAGGTGAAACGGATGCTGTCGTTACAAACGGTCACAAATCCACCCTTCACAACGGTCACGCTCTACAGGGAAGAATTACAGGATCCGGATGTCTTCTCGGCGCTGTCATACTGGCATTTATCGCCAAAAATAACGATGTAAATAACGCCGTTACAGATGCTGTCAGCTACTATAACCTCTGCGCCGAGGCGGCGGGAGAAAACAATACAGCAGGCCCGGGCACTTTTATACCAAACTATATTGATTTACTGTATTCGAATGATGACGATATTTTAAAAGACAAGGTTGTTAAATTCCATGAATAAAAGTTATTTGAGACTTTATTTTATATACGGCACAGATAATGGTGATGTACAACGCAGCCTGGACATCATAGAACAGGCTCTGCAGAGCGGAATCACATTATTCCAGCTGAGGGAGAAAGGTGACGGAGCCCTGGCCGGCAAAGAACTTAAAGACTTTGCCCTGACAGTCCAAAAAATGGCCGCCCGCTACGATGTTCCTTTTATCATAAATGATGATGTGGAACTGGCGGTGGCGGTACAGGCTGACGGTATTCATATCGGCCAGGACGATATGCGTCCGGAGACACTGCCTGATTATTTTGACGATAAGATCGTCGGGCTGTCCGTCCGTGATGAATCCGAGCTTGCTGCCAGCAATCTCGGCAATGTTAACTATATCGGCACCGGACCGGTATTCCCGACGCTTTCTAAAGATGATGCAGGAGATGCTACCGGTGTTTCCGGCCTGAAATCGATGCGTGATAAAATCGGCACTCTGCCAATGGTCGCCATCGGCGGCATTACGGAAAGCAATTACCATGAATGTATTGAAAATGGAGCGGACGGCATCGCAGTCATCTCGGCAATCTCCGAGGCCGATGATATCAGCCGGACTGTCCATAAATTTTTAGAGTGAAATAAAAAACGCCCCATAAATTAATGGCGGCGTTTTATTTGTCATTGCGGTATTCCGTATACTCCAGTGTGCCGGTGTCCAGATTATAATCATTGTAGTAGGAAGACATGATATCAGCGATGATCACCGGCCAGCGGATATCCGTTGCGTATTGATGCTCCCCCGGGTTTTCAGGGTTCCACCTCATCTTATATAAAGTGTTCTGGTAATTGTTAACATAGTTTTCACTGATAAATTCGGCACCGCCCATTATAGCCGCTTCAGGCGAGGTCCATCCTTCCTGCTCAGCATAACTGGAACCTGCTTCCACAGCCTGTCTGTCAAAAGCGCCGATCCCAAAAAAGTTGTAATAAGTTTCGTCTGTGTCGATCCCCTGTGCCAGTTCTGACTGACCGTTTCCTGTCTCCAGCTGTGCATGGCTGATCAGATACAGGACATTGATATCATAATTGTCCTGGGCCTCCAAAAATGCTTCACCGCGATTTTCGAGTATGCCCCTGCCATCCAATATCTCGTTCAATGTTTCAGCATCAGTATCCACTTTCTCACGCAAATCCATGTGCTGCAGCGGATAATGGTCCTTGTCAGTCTCCATATATTCTCTGATCTGATCTTCATCAGCATCCGTCAGTTCACCCTCATGAATGGTCACATCCTGTGTCTTTTTATCCAGCTGTGCCGAAACAGCTTCATCAAAAGTAAACTCTGATTGATAGTTTCTGTTCCCTGTTGTTTCAGAAACGATAAAAGCTATGACGAAAACACCCATGATGATGCTTAACAATAACAACGGCAAATCATTTTTATCTTTATTCAACATGTTTATTACCTTTTCCCTTTAAATACTTAAGTGGCATTACAGAAATGCCATAAAAAAGTAAGCATCAGATCTGATGCTTACTTTTAGTCATACCCGCAAGTGATATTAGTGAATCCAATATTTTCCCGATTCTTCGTTCCATCTCATTACTGAGATCACTATATTTACCCGCTTCATCTTTTTTATAATCAGAACTGCTCGCACAAAGCTGGGTCGGGATTGTCAGTGCATGCAGCCCTCTCATCACCATTCTTAACTGGGCAAGAGGATCAGTGTTTCTCATTCCGCCGCTTGTACAGTATAGCGCAACCGGCTTTTCCTCAAACTGGTCAAATGATAAATGATCCAGAGCATTTTTTAATATGCCGGAAAACGAAGTGTGGAAGTTTGGTGTACCTATTATGATGGCATCGGCTTCACCCGCAATGTGCTTCAACTTCTCAAGGTCTTCAGTCTGCGGATACCCGAGCAATGGTATATCCCATTGGCATAAATCTATAATTTCCACATGGTTTTCAGGCTGTTCAATTTGAGCTTTTATTTCTTCTGCTAAAAAAGCAGTACTTGAACCTGGAAATGGACTCCCGGAAATAATCAGCAGATTCATAAGTTTGCTCCTTTATTAAGATATTTAGTACATTAATGATAACATTTATCATGCATGAATTCACATACGTCAAAAGGAGTAAAAAAAAGAGACTTAATAAAGTCTCAGTTCATCAATTTATGATTCAGTTCCTGTAATTTACCCAATATACCCTTAGGTAAATCTTCGAGTTTAATTTCTTCGTCAATAATTTTCTGTGCTAATTCCATATCGACACCTACAGCTCGACTGATCTGGTATGCAGTTAGTTTTTCCACGAGTAGTGAAAGGTTCAATTCAGTGTTCACAATATCACCTTCTTCATAAGTATCGAAATGCCAATAACTTATTATACCACAGATTCCATGAACTTCAACTATATGCTCAATACATTCAAATCATTTCTCGACATGACCGAATAAAGCAGCTTCCAAATGATGGATGTTGTTGATCACGTCCGGGTTAAGATCCGATACGTCCATTTCCCCATTCAAAACAGCTTCCACCTGTTCTATTGTCATTTCCAGAGCTTCACTCAGCTGATAGGTTGTCAGACTGCCTTTTAAAATATTAAACTTATCGTTCATGAGCATCACCTTTTATTGTTAAGTAATATTAATTATAGAAAGTTATTAATAAAATGCAATGTTTTCCGCTCTAATTATTAATTTTAAATTCGGGTAATCAGTTTATAAGGGGTGAGTATATGTACGAATCAATATTTAACAAGCAGAAACAATTTTTTCAGACTAAAGAAACAATGCCTTTGGACATAAGGATAAAAGCATTGAAGCAGCTGAAAGATGCCATCAGATTTTATGAAGATGATCTGATGTTCGCAATGAGGTCGGACTTCAATAAAAATGAAAGCGACGCATTTTTAACTGAAATCGGAATCGTCTACAGTGAGATAAATTTCCACCTTAAACACTTATCCGAGTGGGCAGAATCTGTCAATGTCAAAACGCCGGTGACACACTTCGGTTCCAAGTCCACCATTTATAAGGAGCCCTATGGTGTTACATTGATTATTTCTCCGTGGAATTATCCTTTCAACCTCGCTATTGCACCGCTGGTCGGCGCACTGAGTGCAGGCAATACTGCCATATTGAAACCTTCTGAGCATACGCCACATATATCGGAGGTCATTACAAAAGTGGTTGAACTTGCCTTTCCTGAAAAATATGTCACTTCAATCGAGGGCGGTATCGAAACCAATCAGCAATTGTTAAGCCTGCCTTTCGACTATATATTTTATACCGGCAGTTCTCATGTCGGCAAAATCGTCATGGAAGCAGCTTCCAAAAATTTAACGCCGGTCACTCTGGAACTGGGCGGTAAATCTCCAAGCATCGTTACAAAAGATGCCAATCTGAAATATGCAGCCAAAAGGATTGTCTGGGGCAAATTTATGAATGCCGGCCAGACTTGTGTCGCTACAGATTATATTTATGTGGACAACAGTGTAAAAGATCAGCTGATCAAACATTTAAAACATTATACACATAAATTTTATAATAAAGAATTCGAACAGCAGAATTATATGCAGATTATAAATGATGACCATTTTGAACGTGTCCATAATTACATTCAGGGAGATATTGCATATGGCGGACGCAGTCATAAATCTGAACGAATGATTGAGCCGACCATCATTCAGAATGTGGATTTCAGCCATCCGGCCATGGAGGAAGAAATATTCGGCCCTGTTCTGCCCGTACTCGGTTATGACGACCTGGATAAGGCATTGATTGATATAAGAGATCAGCCAGACCCGCTTGCGCTGTATGTTTTCACCGAAAATAACAAAACTGCGCAGCATGTCATAAAAACAATACCTTTCGGCGGCGGTGCAGTCAACGATACAATGTATCAACTGGCTACACCCCACCTGCCTTTCGGAGGCCGGGGAAACAGCGGTATGGGGAGATATCATGGGCGTTATTCCTTCGATACGTTCAGTCACTCCAAGAGTATATTGAAACAGACAACTTTATTCGATATTCCATTACGTTATCCTACCTATAGAAGATTTCAGAAACTGTTGAAACACATCTGGAAATAAGGTGATACAAAGAGTAACGCTATGCGTTACTCTCTGTTGCCCCTCTTATTTATCTGATTATTTTTAATGTTGTAAAGTATTTGACAAAAACAGTTTTCGGATGTACTATTAAAAAAATATTAAATATAGCTTATCAAGAGTGACGGAGGGGACTGGCCCGATGAAGTCCGGCAACCTTTTCAGTAAGGTGCCAATTCCAGCCGGGATCATCCCGGAAGATGAGCAGATAAGAGTCTGCTAAATTTAGCAGGCTCTTTTATTTACTAAGGAGGAAATGTTAATGCCAAAAAATTTTAAGTTCGAAACGAAACAGTTACATTCAGGTCAGGTGGTTGATTCTGAAACAAAGTCACGTGCACTTCCAATTTATCAGACCACTTCCTATGTTTTTGATGATACTGAGCATGGTGCCAACCTTTTCGGTTTATCGGAAGCTGGAAATATATATACCCGTATAACGAACCCGACGTCAGCAGCACTAGAAACAAGAGTTGCTGAGCTGGAAGGCGGAACAGCGGGTCTTGCTGTTGCTTCCGGTATGGCTGCAATTACTTACGCCATCCAGGGTGTTGCCGAAGCAGGCGATCACATCATTTCAACAACGAGCCTGTACGGCGGAACGCACACTTTATTTACACACACTTTCAAAAAATTTGGAATTGATGTGTCCTTAGTAAATACAAAAGATATAGATAATGTTTCACGTGAAATAAAAGACAATACTAAAGCAATATTCGTGGAAACAATCGGGAATCCCGAAGGTAATATCGAAGATCTTGAAGCATTGGCAAAAATCGCCCGGGATAATGACATTGTTCTGATAGCAGACAATACATTTGCAACACCATACCTCTGCCGTCCGATCGAACACGGTGCAAATATCGTCATTCATTCGGCCACTAAATTTTTAGGCGGCCATGGGACATCAATCGGTGGCGTCATTGTCGACGGCGGTAACTTTGATTGGAACAATGGAAAGTACCCGGGATTCAGCGAACCGGATAATTCTTATCATGGGCTGGTTTTCGCTGACACATTCGGCGATCAGGCTTTTGCATATAAAATCAGAACGACTCTGTTAAGAGATACCGGTGCTGCCATTTCACCTTTCAACTCTTTCCTGCTGACTCAGGGCATCGAAACACTTTCGTTAAGAATGGAAAGACATGTTGAGAACGCAGCTAAAGTCGCTGATTATCTGGCCAACCATGAAAAAGTTGAATGGATTGACTTTGCCGGCCTGTCCGACAGTCCTTACAAACAATTGCAGGAAAAGTATCTGCCTGAAGGCGCGGGCTCAATCTTCACTTTCGGAGTCAAGGGCGGATATGAAGCAGGCAAGAAATTCATCGAGTCACTCGAACTGTTCTCCATGCTTGCGAACGTGGGAGATGCGAAATCACTGGTTGTTCACCCGGCGTCGACAACTCATGCACAGTTAACTGAAGAACAGCAGCTGGCAGGCGGTGTTAAGCCGGAAACAGTGCGTCTTTCTATCGGTCTTGAGCATATAGATGATATACTTGATGATATCAATAAAGGTCTGGATGCGATTTAATGCCAATAAAAATAGTTGAAGGATTACCGGTAAAAAAAAGATTAGAACAGGAAAATGTATTTACAATTGATGCCTCCAGGGCAACAACACAGGATATTCGTCCGATCAGAATTTTAATTTTAAACCTGATGCCTAAAAAAGAGGAGACAGAGTTACATCTGTTGAGGCTGCTCGGCAACACACCACTGCAGATAGACATTGAATTTTTATATACTGAGACACACAAAAGTAAAAATACCCCGACCAGTCATCTTCATAAATATTACAGAACTTTTGATGAAATTAAGGAGGAGCGCTTTGACGGTATGATTGTCACCGGTGCTCCAGTCGAAAAACTGGACTTTAACCAGGTCGACTACATCAATGAACTGGAAACCATCCTCAAATGGTCGGAAACACATGTGTTCTCAAGATTTTTCATATGCTGGGGTGCACAGCATGCTTTAAACTACTACTATCAGTTTGATAAGATCACACTATCGAGTAAATTGTTCGGGATATTCAAATACAAGAACATTCTTCCGTCACACCCTCTGATGAGAGGCTTCGACGATCAGTTTGAAGTGCCGCATTCAAGGCATACCAGAATGGATTTCTCCACTCTGGATCAACACCCGGATCTGAAAGTACTGTCCGTCCATCCTGATTTCGGACCGGACATATTGAGTACTGAAGACAGCAGGGAACTGTATATATTCGGACATTTGGAGTATGAACGCAATACATTGAAAAATGAGTATATCAGAGATATTGAAAAAGGAGCAGATATCGGCATGCCGCACAATTACTTTCCTGATGATGACTCTAACAACGACCCCTACTTCAACTGGAAATCACACGGCCATCTGTTATTCAATAATTGGCTGAACGAAACTTATCAGAACACATATTATGATTTAAATGATTTAGAGGAATAAAAAACTCAGGTCCTTTTGTGGACCTGAGTTTTTTATGATTTGTGGGAAACTTTCATATGATTAATACTATCATTTTGATGTTTTCTGGAGAGCCCCATGAGATTTTTAATAAATAATTCACCATAGAGTTTCAAACTCTGATTTTCTATTAGAGCCACATTTTTATCAATCACTTGTTTTTCACGTGATGAATCAAAGACAGCGATATCCTTTGAGTATTTATATTGAGCTATCTCCTCTGATATCTGCATTCTTCTTTCAAACAAACGCATTAACTCCTGGTCAATTTCATCAATTTCTTTACGCAACATACCATGTTTCGTCATGGGTACCCCTCCTTATCATTATTTTTGGACGATTGCGTCGTTCGTAATTGTTTTACCTTCCATTTCTGCAAGGATGTTGATGTGCTGCATCAAGTCCTTGAACTCTGCAGGCGTCAGACATTGCTGGCCGTCACTCCATGCATTTTCAGGATCCTGGTGAACTTCAATCTGAAGTCCGTTTGCACCGGATACAACAGCTGATTTTGCCATGGAAGGAATGACGTATCTCGTTCCTGCCGCGTGGGACGGGTCAATCACTATAGGCAGGTGAGATTCTTTTTGAATCACCGGTACAGCCTGAAGATCAAGCGTGTTACGTGTCGCTGTTTCAAAAGTACGGATACCTCTTTCACAGAAAATCACGTTATCATTCCCGCCTGCCATGATGTACTCAGCGGACATTAACCACTCCTGGATAGTTGCAGACATACCGCGTTTAAGCAATACCGGCTTGTTCGTCTGACCAAGCACTTTAAGCAGATCGAAGTTTGACATATTACGTGCACCGACCTGGATGACATCCACCATGTCAACGAACTCGTCAATGTATTCAGTACCCATCAGTTCAGATACGATAGGCAGACCTGTTTCCTGTTTAGCTGTATTAAGTATACGCAGACCTTCAATACCCAGTCCCTGGAAACTGTATGGTGAAGTACGCGGCTTGAACGCTCCCCCCCTTAAAGTGTTTGCACCGGCATCTTTAAGTGCTTTTGCGAGAGCAACAGTATCCTCTTCGTTTTCAACTGAACAAGGCCCGGCACATACCATGAAATGGCTGCCCCCTACTTTTACTCCATCTATATCTATAACACTGTCATCTTCATGGAACCTTCGGTTCGCTTTCTTATAAGGTGATTGGATTCTGTATACCGCCTTCACTATTCTGTATTTTTTGAAGTCATTTTCGTCCACCCGGGAAGTATCTCCAATAAGACCTATAATTGTTCTTCTTTCCCCGTCAGAACGGTGTACGCGGAAACCCGCTTCTTCAATATTTGAAACCAATGTTTCAATCTCTCTTTCTTTTGCATCGTGCGTAACATGAATAATCATAATAAAAAACCTCCCATAATTTTTAAAAAATAAAACTGCCACTTAATATATAAATAAGTGGCAGTTGTTGAAACAATATAGAAGTCCGATTCTCCAGCCACTTATTTTAAATGGCTAGACATTACAAAATGCTTTAGCCATCATTGATACAAACTTTGGTTAGTTTTACGTTTGTACGCAATGATGAATACAAACGGCATCAAAAATAGCTAAAGTAAAATCGATTATTAATTTGTTGTTCTGTCAATCTGTTCAACATAGTAATCGCTCCAATTTGTAATGTGGTTGATTGCAATTATATTGGGTTATGATTTCTTTGTCAACCCAATATATTAAAATGTTCAGACTTTT
>DEQG01000003.1:0-2481 GCA_002360325.1 Salinicoccus sp. UBA3372
TGACACGAACACCCTCAAAAACTGTACTTCATATCACGCGACCGATTCCAAGTATTCACAACCAGCCATACAAATCGAAATCCCCACTGGAATCATTACGATTTCAGTGGGGATCCTCATTATATCAGCCTCTCAGCACGAATCCTTCTTCTTTCAATGCTTCAAGTACCGGCTGATGAATTTCTTCAACCGCTTCATCTGTCAGCGTCTCTTCCTTATTCAAGTAAGTGAGACGTATCGCAACAGATTTCTTATCATCTTCTATGTGCTCTCCGTCATACACATCAAACACATACACATCGACCAGATACTTCTTCGCTGCACCTTCGATAATATCGACAAGTGTGCTCACCGGCACATCTCTGTCGGCGACAAGTGCAATATCTCTCGAGATGGACGGATACTTCGGCAGCACTTCGTATTCGATACTGCCAAGCTTCAAATCAAGCAGCTCATCAAGATTGACTTCAAAGACGACCGTCTGGTTCAGATCGTGGTCTTTCTCATACTTCGGATGCAGTTCCCCGACAAATCCGATTCTGCTTTCGCCGAGGGCGATATCCGCCGTACGGCCCGGGTGCATTTCAGGGTAGCCTTCAACAGGTATATAGTTGATGTTATCCAGTATCCCGAGCTTTTCGAATATGCTGTCCAGAATGCCTTTGGCAGCATAGAAATCTGCAGGTACATGAGAACCTAACCAGTCTGTACGGTTCATCTGTCCGGTTAATATACCGCCGAGCTTTTCGACTTCATCCGGCTGTGTATCCTGCCCTTTCGAAATAAAGATCCTGCCAACTTCAAACAGCTGCACATCTTTTTGCTGGCGGCTGTTGTTGTATACCACATTATCCACCAGATGCGGAATGAGGCTGTTTCTAAGAACCGCCCTGTCCTCACTCATCGGCATCAACAATTCCAGGCCGTCTGTACGATTAGTAAACTGACCTGCTTTTTCCTTACTGGTCAGCGCATAGTTGATCGACTGTGATAATCCAAGTGCTTCCAGCTGATGGCGGATGATTCTCAATTTGCTCTGCTCGTCCGTCAGCTTGCCAGGAGTGATATTTTCAAATCTCGGCAGTGACGTCGGCAGCGCATCGTAGCCGTATATGCGCGCAACCTCTTCAGTGATGTCTTCTGCGATTTGCAGGTCATCCCTTCTTGAAGGTACATTGATTTCCAGGTCATCATCTTTCACAACTGTCTTAAGACCAAGCTTCGACAATGTCTCTTCAATTTCAGATGTTTCAAGTGTCATACCCAATCTGTGATTGATGAAGTCCCGTGAAGTTTCAATGACTGAATCGCTTGTATCCAGTTCACCGTCCTCATTATACCCGGCTGAAACCTTACCGCCTGCATACTTCTCGAGCAGGTAGGCCGCCCTTTCAAGCGCCGGCAATACAAACTCGTGTGATACGCCTTTTTCAAAGCGACTGCTCGCTTCACTTCTCAAGTTCAGTCTGCCGCTTGTTTTTCTCACCGATACAGGATTGAACACAGCAGATTCAATGACGACATTCGTCGTCTCATCCGTTACTTCGGAAAAGTCTCCGCCCATGACTCCTGCCAGCGCAATCGGCTCTTTTCCGTTTGTGATGACGATGTCCGTTGACTTCAGGCTTCTCTCTTTATCGTCAAGCGTCGTCATCTTCTCACCTTCACCGGCAAATCTTGTCACAATTTCACTTGAACCGATTTTGTCATAGTCGAACATATGGAGCGGCTGGCCATACTCCAATAATACGTAGTTGGAAATATCCACTACATTATTGATCGGACGGATGCCCGCTTTGATCAGACGGATCTGCATCCATATCGGGGCAGGTCCAATCTCCACCTCTTTGACGACCCGAAGACTGTAGTAAGGGACCGCTCCATTGTCCTCATTCACTACGGACACATCGACTGCATCATCCACTTCAATGAAATCGACATCGGGTGTCTTCACGTCTCCGCCGAACAGTGCTTTCGTCTCATACGCAGCGCCAACCATCGACAATGCGTCCTTCCTGTTCGGAGTCAGATCGAATTCCATCACCTGATCATCGAGGTAGACTGCCGGCAGTGCGTCAGCACCCGCTTCCTGGTCTTCCTGGAAGATGAAGATGCCGTCCTGGAATTCCTTCGGCACATATTCAGTCGGTACACCGATCTCATCCAGTGAACAGATCATGCCTTCCGACACTTCTCCGCGCAGTTTCGCCTTTTTGATCTTAATGCCGCCCGGCAGGCGTCCGCCGACCTGGCAGACGATGACATAAGTATCCGCCTGTACATTGTCAGCGCCGCAGACGATCTGTTTCACTTCTTCGCCTGTGTTTACCCGGCATATGTTCAGCTTGTCTGCATTCGGGTGCTGAGACACCTCTTCTACATAGCCGATTACAAGCTTCTTGATGTCCGCCGTGTAGTCGATGATGTCATCCACTTCAATGCCGCCGCGGGTGATTTTCTCCGACAGCTCGTTTATATCGG
>DEQG01000003.1:2589-2837 GCA_002360325.1 Salinicoccus sp. UBA3372
GTATATAAGTGGCGGATGTCCTCGATGCCGTACTTCAGCATCGCCACACGGTCAGGACCCATGCCGAATGCAAAGCCGCTGTACTCCTTGGAGTCATAGCCTGCCATCTCCAAAACATTCGGATGCACCATGCCGGCACCTAAAATCTCGATCCAGCCGGAATTTTTACATACACTGCATCCAAGACCCTTACATTTGAAGCAGGAAATATCCACTTCGACACTCGGCTCGGTAAACGGGAAGAAACT
>DEQG01000003.1:2917-4337 GCA_002360325.1 Salinicoccus sp. UBA3372
TCACTCATATGAATATTCTTATCGATGACCAGTCCTTCAATCTGTGTGAACTGGTGACTGTGCGTTGCATCATCACTGTCACGTCTGTAGACCTTGCCCGGACAGATGATTTTGACCGCTTCTTTCCCCTGACGCTCTTCGAGCACACGTGCCTGCACCGGGGAAGTATGGGTTCTGAGTAAGATTTCTTCAGATATGTAGAACGAATCCTGCATATCACGCGCCGGATGAGATTTCGGCAGATTCAGCGCTTCGAAGTTGTAATAATCCGTTTCGACTTCATAGCCTTCCTGGATTTCATAACCCAGCCCCAGGAAGAAGTCTTCGATATCCTCGATGATTCTTGAAATCGGATGCTGGGAACCGATATTGAACTTCCGACCCGGCAGCGTGACGTCAAGCGTTTCATTCGCCAGTCTTTCCTCCAGTGCAGCCGCTTCAAGCGCCTCATTCTTTTCATTGATTGCAGAGTCGATGCTCTCTCTCAGCTCATTGACCTTCTGTCCGTATTCAGGACGCTCTTCCTTCGACAGGTTTTTCATCTCTTTCATCAGTCCGGTCACTTTACCTTTTTTACCAAGGTACTGGACTTTCAAATCCTGCAGGCTTCTTGCATCTTCCACAGTTTTCAAAGATGCATTGAATTCTTCTAAAATTTGAGACATTCCGGATTTATCCATTTTTCCACTCCTTTAAAATAAAAAAATCCATCCTTAACTTAATAAGGACGGATTTCCGCGGTACCACCTAGATTTCTGCATGACTAGATACAGACACTTCAAAAGATAAGGGATTTACCCATCACTTCATCCGCCAGGTGAACCTGACTCCCTTTACCGCCCGGTATTTCAGTCGTGTACTGGGCTCCCTGAGGTAAATCTTGGAATCATTTATGTCCGGCTTCGTATGAAGCAAGTTTTATATTGATACAGATAATTATAAGTCAAAAAATTTAAAAATCAAGCTTTCTGAAAGGATTCAGAATGAATTACTCTTCACTCTCTTCTTCTTCTTCTTCTTCTTCTTCTTCCTCTTCTTCGTCTTCATTTATACCTTCGCCGATTTCATCGCCCTGACCGGTATCCTGACCTTCTTCACCGACCGGAGTATCCGCTTCATCTTCATCACTTGTACCATGATCAGTTTCAGAAGCATCTTCACCGACATCCGGTTCATCGCTGCCGCATGCACCAAGTACTAAAACTGAAGCCAGACCGCCGGCAAGTAAATACTTTTTCAATTCCATGATGATTCCTCCTAATGATATTAATGATTGATTCTTTCTTTAATAACTGTTTACCCTGACTCCGCACTTTTTAATGATTTTAGCGGCAGATAAATAAAAAGCCCTGCAATCAAAAAATAATCACAGGACTTCCTTCAATTATTCTCATTTGAAATGATGCATCAGTATGCCGCC
>DEQG01000003.1:4459-6063 GCA_002360325.1 Salinicoccus sp. UBA3372
GTACTCTGCATCTCTTAAACTCGTACCGATGGAGAGTCCCGTAAAACTTTCGATGAACGGATGGATATCGGTCACTTCCAGTTTAATATGGAATGTACTGCCCTGGGCACTGCGCAGCACTTTGTCACTGAACGGATCCACCGTTTCAGGCGACATGACGACACGGTCGAAGCCGAATGCATCCGCAGTACGGATCAGGCTGCCGAGATTGCCCGGATTCTGGACATCATCCAAAACGAGCACTTTATCACCGGAAACTTCCGGCGGCAAATAAGTCACAGCCGCCATCACCCCCTGCGGGGTTTCAAGCTGGGATAAGGTCTTCAATACCGGTTCACTCACATAGATCAATTCATAACCCGTCACATCAAAAGAAAACGTGTAGTGTTCTTCAGCAATAATATAGTGAATCTCCTGGTTGAACTTGATCGCCTCTTCAACCAGATGCTCCCCATCGATCAAAAACATGCCCGTCTTGCCGCGTTCTTTTTTCTTATGCAGCTTGCGCAGGTTTTTAATGCGGGTGTTATCTTTAGAAGTGATGACTTCTCTTACCAAATGATATTCTCCACTGTGTCATCATTCAATGATTTTACAATCTCGGTAATCAGTTTGACTGCATTGTTCACATCTTCCTTATGAAGAATGGAAACGTTCGAGTGCATATAGCGGAGAGGCACTCCGATGTTGACTGAAGGAACGCCTTCATTGGCAACGTGGAAACCGCCTGAATCCGTACCGCCGCCAGGCACTGCCTGGAACTGGAACGGAATGCCGTTCTCTTCGGCAACTTTCTGGATATGACGACGGAAACCGACATGTCCTATGTTGGACGCATCCATGAGTACAACAAGCGGTCCGTCACCGAGCTTGCCTTTACCGTTTTCCGGCTTCATGCCCGGTGTATCCCATGCGATGCCCACGTCAACCGAAATTGCGAGATCCGGTTTCACTGTGTTCGCTGAAGTCTTCGCACCGCGTAATCCGACCTCTTCCTGTACAGTCGCGCCACTTACGACATTGACATTCAGGTCTTCGCCTTCAAGATTCTGAAGGACATCCACTGCGACGACACAGCCCATACGGTTGTCCCATGCTTTCGCAAGAAGATAGTTTTTATTCGCCATTTCAGTGAATTCCATATGCGGTGTAATCTGATCGCCTATTTTCACCCCTGCTTTTTCAGCTTCCTCTTTATCCGCTACACCGATATCGATGAACATGTTTTTGATTTCAACCGGTTTCTTACGCTCGTCCGGCGATAGTGCATGCGGCGGTTTAGAGCCGATGACACCTGTTAAAATACCGTCATCCGTAATGACATTCATACGCTGCGACAGCATGACCTGGTTCCACCAGCCGCCGATCGGTGTGAATTTGATGAATCCGTTATCGTCAATTTCAGTGACCATAAAACCGATCTCATCCAGGTGACCGCCGATAAGGATAGTCTTTTCACCATTTTTAGCCTGACGCTTACCGTAAATGCTGCCCAGATTGTCAGTAATGATTTCATCGCTGACAGGCTCCAGGTATTCTTTCATCAGTTTCTTTACATCATATTCAAAACCTGAAATACCGTGTGCATCAGTCAAACTCTTCAT
>DEQG01000003.1:6170-6720 GCA_002360325.1 Salinicoccus sp. UBA3372
ATAAGGGCAGCATGGTAAAATTGAAGTGAAGAATTACATTGGCAGAATAATAAAATGAGGTGGCAAATATGTGGAATAAAACAGAAGTGACCCAGCAGCTCGGCATCCAGTACCCGATCATCCAGGCGCCGATGGCAGGATCAACGACACCCGAGCTTGTTGCGGCGGTATCAAACGGCGGCGGACTCGGCAGCATCGGCGCAGGATACTACACTCCGGAGAAACTGACTGAAGATATTAAAAATACAAAAGAACTCACTGAGCAGCCTTTCGCTGTGAATCTGTTCGTGCCTGAATATAATGAAGTGACAAGTACACAGATCGACCGGATGAAAGAGATACTCACGCCCTACTGTGAGGAATTTAATATTGAACCTGGAATGCCGACTATTGATAAAGATGATACATTCGACCAGCTTGTCCAGAATGTCATCGATTCTGATGTGAAAATCTGCAGCTTCACCTTCGGCATACCCGACCCTGTTACAGTGAAAAAACTTAAAGAAGCGGATGTCACACTGATAGGCTGCGCCACCACAGTGGAAGAAGC
>DEQG01000010.1 GCA_002360325.1 Salinicoccus sp. UBA3372
GCGAGTTCCTGTTAAACTTCCTGTTAACACACATTCGCCAGCATCACGAGCATGTAATAGAAAAGTTATCAACGCTTCGAATCATAAACGGGGCTTCGATAGGCATCCGGCCCTCCCCACTTAATCCCACAAAAACAGGCACCTCACAAGAGGTGCCCGCCAATCCAATTTATCCTACTAGAGTTCATCTCCGTTATCCTGCCCCAAGATAAGGTAGTCGAGCTCTTTTTTGCTCATCGAGTTGATTTTCTTAAATTGTGTCATGAAGAATATGATACCGAGTATGATCCATGCTGCGAGTGCGATCAGTGATGGCATTGTCAGTGCTGCCGGTGATCCCGGGAACAGCAGCAATACTAAAAACACCACTGAAATGATGGCACCGAGTACACCAAACACAACGTAGACCATGTTCTTCTGAGCGCCTTTGCTGAAAAATTTCACGGACACAAGACTCGTCGCCAGGAACGCAACCGACACACCGACTGAGGACATGTCCACGATCCAGTTCAGAGCCGTACGCCCTAACCACGGCGCCGCCAGTGTCACAATCATGACGAACCATACTGCGACATACGGCGTTTTATTTTTCGGATGCACTTTAGCAAATATTGCCGGGACGAAGTTCGCACGTCCCAACGCAAATATCAGGCGGGATGATGACAGATAAAATCCGTTCAAACCGGTAAACACACCGAATGTAATCGCGAATGCGAGCAGTATCATACCGAGCGTACCCATCGATGTCTGGACGACGGAGCCCGTCACCCACATCGCGCCGTCGATTGCGTTCTGGTCAGCGTAGATCCATGATGTGATCAAAATCATTGCAACATACGTCAAAATCGATGCGATGATACCGAAGACGATCAGTTTGAACGTCTTTTCCGCCGGGAACTTGAACTCTTCAGCCGCCTGCGGAATGTTGTCGAATCCGACATACATCCAAGGTGCAATCGCAACGATCAGAATGATCGACGTCCATACACCGTTGTCCGCATTGAACACCGGCTGCGCGTTTTCAAATGAAAAGTCGCCGACCATGAACGATGCCGCGAACAGCCCTGCAACAACGAGTCCCATGAACAAGCAGAATAGGAACTGCAGGTTTCCGGACAGTCCCGATCCCTTGGATGAAATATACGCGAAAATTACAAGCACCGCCGTCGACAGGATGACTTCCATTATGTAGACGTCCCAGCCGGCAATCGTATACAAATAGCCGACTTCAAGCACGTCGGGCAGTACAAATTTAAATAAAAGGCTGAATGCGCTGGCGTTCAGCGCCACAATACATATGTAACCGAGCACTAGAAACCATGATGCGATAAAACCGAAATACTTGCCGAATCCGACATACGTAAATGCGAACTCACCGCCGGAAACCGGGAATTTCGCCGTCAGCGCCCCGTAGGCCACCGCGATGATCAGCATCAACAGACCACCGATTGTAATACCGAGTGTTGCACCGAGCGTTCCGGATGAAGCCAGCCAGTCGCCGGGTAAAATGAATGCGCCCCACCCGATGGATGAGCCGTAGGCAACCGCCCATATAAAACGTTTAGACATCGTACTGTCAAGTTCCTGGCGTTCCAGGTTCTTCGTTACTGCCATAATTTCACTCCTAATATTAATTCAATAACTTATTATACCCAAATTTGAACAAATTATAACCGTTTACAGAAAAAACAGCGAAAAAGTTTAAACTTTTCTCGCTGTCATAAGCAGGTAAATAAAATACGGTCCGCCGATGAGAGCAACCACTATGCCTGCCGGGATCACCGTAGGTGCCAGGAGCAGCTTCCCTGCAAGGTCCGCTGTGCTCAGCAGCAGCGCACCGATGCCGACTGCGCCTAAAAAGATCAGTTTCATATCTCTTGGAAATAAAAGCCGGGCAATATGCGGGGCGATGAGACCGATAAAACTGATCGCGCCTGCAACACTCACCGCGACACTCGACAGGAGCGCCGCACAGATGATCAGAACGACTTTTTCAAAGTTGACGTTCATCCCAAGGGCTGAAAGGTTTTCATCTTCCAAATTGAGCATCGACATCTCATTGATTTTCATCCAGACGAACACCGAAACGACTGTAATATACGGCACGATGACGATGACGAATTCCCATGAGTCGCCCCAGATGTTGCCGGCGAGGTACTGGTTCAGCATCGTCATCTGGCTGTCGTCGAACGTCGATGTGAAGACGTACAGGAATCCTGTCACGCCCATCGCGGTCGCAATACCGATCAGGATGAAGATATTGCTGTTGAAGCGCCCGCCGATAAACGACAGGAAGAACACGATCAACACCGTCAATAGTCCGCCGGTAAAACTCATCAGCGGCAGTGAGTACAGGTTCATCGTGCCCGTACCGCCTATAAACATGATGAACAGTACGACACCGAAGCCGCTCCCTGCGTTGACCCCGATGATGCCCGGGTCCGCGAGCGGATTTCGGCTCAGCACCTGCAATATCAGTCCGCTCAGCGCAAGTGCCGCCCCGCAGATGATTGTGATCAGCATACGCGGCATGCGGAATTCATAAAACACAAGCCTGACGTCGTCGCCTGCGCTGTTCGTCACAAGAGACCACACATCACCGAACGTCAGACTGTAAGTTCCCGTAAACAACGTCAGCAGCATAACGACAATAAGAAGCGCAAAAATAATCATGAATTTCATTGAATTACGCATATTGTCGCCCTCTCTGTCTGATGATGTATATGAAAAACGGCAGGCCGATCATGGCAATGACAGCGTTGACCGGCGTCTCGTTCAGCATCCTTGCGACCATGTCCGACAGCATGAACAGCGAGCCGCCGAGGAGCCCCGTATAAATGATCGTGTACTTATGCATATAGCCGACCAGCATTTTGACGATATGCGGGACTAATAACCCCAAAAACACGATGTTTCCGACAATCGCCACACTCATGCCGGCTAACATGATTGCACACACGAGAGAAACCACCTGGTACAGGGAATTGTTCTGGCCGAGCGACGCCGACATTTCATCGCCGACCAGAAATATATCCAATTCCTTCGCCAAAAAATACAGCACCCCGATCACTACAACAGCAAACGGCGCAATAACCATAATCTGGCCGAGCGACACACCGGCCGCACCGCCGCTCGTAAAGAACGCGACGTACTGACCGAGATTATTCGTAATGACGAAGAAATCCGTCAAAGCATAAAGGAATAAAGAAATCCCCGCACCGGCCAAAATCAGGTGGATCGGCGACTTGAACCGAGTGACAAACAAAATGATGAAGCCCACGATCAGTCCGCCGATAAAACCGCCGATGACCATGCCGGCAAACGACAGCGTCGGAATGAGCAATGCACCGATGACGATGAAAAAGTTCGCCCCGGCATTAATCCCTAAAATACTCGGTTCACTCAAGTCATTGTGCGTCACCGTCTGCATGATCAGACCTGCGATACTGATCATCAGCCCGGCTAGGAACGCCGCCATCACCCGCGGCAGCCGGATTTCATATAAAATCTGCGAAACGGAATCTCCGACTTCATACGAAAATACACTTGAGAACACCTGTCCCAAAGTGTAATTTTCAACTCCGAACATCATCGCGGCCGTAAACGAAAGAATGATGCCCGCTATGAAAGCAGGCATCAATAACCACTTACTTCTCATTTGAAATCACTTCTGTCCCGCCGACCGTATGACAGAAAAGTTCATAGTCGGACAGTACCGGCTTCTTAGTCACAGGATCCGTAATGATCTTGCCGTTTATATTGAACACTTCATTCAATACTTCATTCGTCAGCACTTCAGACGGTGTACCGGTTTTTATTACCCGGCCCTCGTCCATTACAACGATATGGTCGGAATATTTGATCGCCTGGTTGATATCATGAAGCACCATGACGACGGTCTGATGCGTCTTCTGGTTCAGACGCTGGATGATGTTCAGCGTTTCCAGCTGGTGATGGATGTCGAGATACGTCGTCGGCTCATCCAATAGTAATATGTCCGCACCCTGGGCAAGCAGCAGACTGATCCACACCCGCTGCGCCTGGCCGCCGGACAGTTCGCTCATCATCCGGTCCCTGAACAGATCCGCACCGGTCTCCTCCAGCGCCCAGTGGATGATCTTATAATCATCCGGCTTCAGCCCCTGGAACCGTTTCAAGTAAGGATATCTGCTGAAACTCACGAGATCCATCACTTTCAAATCATACTGCAGCCGGTTCCGCTGGGATAATATACTCACCTTCTGTGCCAGCTGTTTCGATTTCATCTGACGGATGTCGAGGTCGTTGATGTACACCGCCCCTCCGTCCGCGTGAAGAATATTCGACACCGTCTTCAGCATCGTCGACTTGCCGCAGCCGTTCGGCCCGATGATCGTCGTAATCTTTCCCGACAGCAGTTCGACATTTATATTGTCCAAAATTTTCTTCTTATCGATATGAAGATCGACATCGTGCATTTTGACACTCGTCATATTACCACCTGCTTTAAATTATTCTGTCAGCGCGTCGACTATTATTTCACGCTGGTGCTCGAGTGAATACGGATCGTTATAGTAGAACGTCGGTGAATCGAACTCGACGACACGGTCATTTTTCACCGCATCAAGATCTTTCCATACATTCGTTTCGCGGTATGCATTGTCCGCACCGGAGTCGCCCGTACCGACAAACATGAAGTCCCCCGCATACTTGCCGACTTCTTCAGCCGAAATGTTTTTCCAGCCCGTTTCAACGACTTCGGATTCCACCGCTTCAGGGACCCCTAAACCAAGGCCCTGATAAATGATCTCCGTACCGCGGCCCCAGTTGGTGCCGTACACGTAAATATCTTTCGCATACTGTTCAACGACACTCGCCGTTGCGTCCTCACCAACCGCTTCTTCAACCTCAGCCTTATCTTCTTCGAGCGCTGTTTCCCACTCATTCACCCACTCGGCTGCTTCATCTTCTCTGCCGATGATTTTACCGAATTCCTCGTGAATATCCAAGTAGTTCCATTTTTCATACTGTACCGGAATCGTCGGCGCCACAGATTCAAACTTCTCCAGATTCTCATCCGTTGAGAATGCGATGATCAGATCCGGGTCCAGCGCCATGACCTGTTCGATATTGCCCTCTTCAACCATTTCTACATCTTCAGTCAGCGGCTCAAGCACTTCACTTTCGGTGACGACCGAATGCGCCCCGACCATATTCGCATCCAGCTGCTTGAAGTTGCCGAAATAACTCGTCGCCATCACGACAATCCGCTGCGGATCCTCAGGAATCTCAATCGTCTCCCCCGCATCCGTCGTATATTCCTTCATCGCGGTCTCTTCGGATTCTTCATTGCTTTCAGAATTGCCGCAGCCCGCCAGTACTAAAACCAAAAACATACTTAAAAATAAAAACCGGTACTTCTTCATATGTAATCCATCCTTTGATTTATTATCGCTGTCGATTATCAATTGATAATCATTATCAATGTAGTTATAATAAAACATAATAAATGAAATTACAATCATAAAGGGGAAAAGATATATGAAAACTTATGACACGCTGATCATCGGCGGCGGACCTGCGGGTCTCTATGCTGCATTTTACGCCGGCCTCCGCGGAATGTCGGTCAAACTGATTGAACATCATAATACGCTCGGAGGAAAACTCGATATTTACAGAGAGAAATTCATCTGGGATATCGGCGGCAT
>DEQG01000139.1:0-4906 GCA_002360325.1 Salinicoccus sp. UBA3372
GCAGCCTCGCTAAATTATTTACGATGATCTAGTCATCAAAGTTGAATAACGCAGTTGATAGATATCTTTCACCGTTTGACGGCAGAATCACGATGACGTTTTTACCTTTACCCAGTTCCTTCGCAGCGTCCAGTCCTGCTTTGACTGCTGCACCGGATGAAATTCCGCCCAGTATGCCTTCTTTCGCCGCAAGTTCACGTCCGACTTCCATCGCTTCGTCATTTGAAACTACTGAAACTTCATCATAAATTTCAGTATTTAAAGTTTTCGGAACAAAACCGGCACCAATTCCCTGAATTTTATGCGGGCCCGGTTCTTTGCCGCTTAAAATTGCAGAGTCTGTCGGTTCAACCGCATAGATTTTCACATCAGGATGATGCTCTTTCAACACTTTTCCTGCACCGGAAACAGTGCCGCCCGTACCGATACCGGAAACAAAGCCGTCAATTGACAGTCCTTCCATCTGATTCACAAGTTCAACACCTGTTGTTTTCTCATGGATTTCAGGGTTTGCCATATTTTCAAACTGCTGCGGCATGAAATAGTTTTCTTTTTCGGCAAGTTCTCCGGCCTTCTTGATTGCACCTTTCATTCCGTCCGCACCAGGTGTCAGTACAAGTTCTGAACCATATGCACGAAGCAGGTTGCGTCTTTCTTTACTCATCGTGTCCGGCATTACCAAAGTTGCTTTATACCCTTTGCTTGCTGCGACCATCGCAAGACCGATTCCCGTGTTACCGCTTGTGGGTTCCACAATTGTCGTATCTTTAGTGAGATGCCCTGCTTTTTCTGCCGCTTCAATCATCGCCAGGGCAATTCTGTCTTTCACAGAACTTCCCGGGTTCATAAATTCCAATTTTACATATACATCTGCGCTGTTCTCATCAGTAAGGCTGTTCAATTTTACTAGAGGTGTGTTGCCGATTGTTTCTGAAATGTTATTGTAAACTTTGCTCAAAGTAAGCACTCCTTTTCCTAGTATGCTGCTATGAATAATATAGCATGAAAATGACACCTTATCAATATCAGTGTGTGATCAATTCTTTCAGCTCTTCTTCCTCAATCCATACTTTGTTGCGGCAGAAATGACAGTCCGCTTCCGCACCGCCGTCTTCTTTGATCATCGTCATGATTTCTGCAGGGTCCAGAGCCGAAATTGCATTCAGGAAGCGGTCTTTCGAACAGTTACATTCGAACGATACCGGCATTTCGCTCAGCTCTCTCCAGTTCTTTTCCCCAATTGCCGCATTTATAATCTCACGCGGACTGAGTCCATCGTCAATCTGTTTGGACACAGGTGTCATTTCTTTTGATATTTCATCGAGGAATTCAAATGTTTCTTCACTTGCACCAGGCAGTACCTGTATGATGAAACCGCCGGAAGCCTTAATGGTGTTGTCAGGGTTCACAAGCACTCCAAGGCCGACGATGGAAGGCACCTGCTCACTCGTATAGAAATAGTATGCAAAATCTTCGCCTATTTCACCCGAGACGATTTCTGTCGAACCCGTAAAGTGCTCTTTTAATCCGATATCTTTCACTACTCTCAAATAGCCGTCTGTTCCAACAGCTCTTCTGACGTCCAGCTTGCCTGACTCATTCAGGTCAAAGTGGACCTGAGGGTTGCCAAGGTAGCCTCTGACATGGCCTTTTGCATCACTGTCGGTGACAATCGCACCGATTGGTCCGCCGCCTTCAATAGTTGTAGTCACCTTCTCTTCATTTTTGAGCATTGCACCCATCAGTACAGATGCGGTCATTGTACGTCCGAGGGCTGCCGCAGCTGTCGGGTATGCCCCGTGGCGTCTCACAGCTTCATTTATAGTTTCCGTTGTATCTACAGCCAGTATGCGGATCTCATCATTCAAACCAAGTCCTCTGACTAAATAATCACTCATATTTATCCTCCTGAATTATTAAAAGTCGCCTTGCGGCGACTTTTAAATTGATTAATCTCTTCGATTATTGTTTTCCCAGTCTTCTTCACGTCTCTTTTGTTCTTCGACACGTGCGTTATCTTCACGCTGTTCCGGTTCTCCGGCCATGTCTGGACGCTCTTCAAGCTGACGGTTGTTTTCTTCATGGTCTTCACTGTCATGAGCAGTGTCTCTGTCATCGACTTCTTTTTTCACTTCATCGTATGACTTGCCGATTTTTTCATCTTCAGAATCATCCGCTGTATGGTCCTCAAAATTTCTCTCAGGCAATTTACCATCGTAGAATAAACCTTCAATCTGTTCACGATCCAATGTTTCCACTTCGAGCAGTGTTTCTGCAATCAATACCAGCTGTTCTTTATGATCGGTCAGTATTTGACGGCAGCGCTCATACTGGGTCTTGACGATATTTTGCATTTCCTGATCGATCTCATATGCAATCTTGTCAGAGTAGTTCGGATCTGACTGCATATCTTTACCAAGGAACACCTGGCCGTTCGATTCACCGAACTGCAGCGGTCCGAGCTTGTCACTCATACCGTATTCCGTTACCATCTTACGTGCAATGCTCGTCGAACGCTGGAAGTCGTTGTGGGCACCTGTGGACACTTCACCGAAGTTGATCTCTTCGGAAACACGTCCTCCAAGAAGACCGACGATCTTATCTTCAAGCTCCGGCTTCGTCATGAAGTAACGGTCTTCACGTGGCAGCATAACGGCATAACCGCCTGCCTGTCCGCGTGGAACGATGGTCACTTTGTGCACCATATCGGCATCATCAAGCACCATACCGATTATTGTATGCCCCGCTTCGTGGAATGCAACGATATTTCTTTCTTTTTCAGAAATGATCTTACTCTTCTTAGCCGGTCCGGCAATTACTCTGTCTGTCGCTTCATCGACATCGCGCATATCTATCTTCGTCTTGTTATGTCTTGCCGCAACAAGAGCTGCTTCGTTCAACAGGTTCTCAAGGTCAGCACCTGTAAATCCTGGAGTACGCTGGGCAATTGCTTTCAAATCGACAGTGTCATCAAGCGGTTTATTACGCGCATGCACTTTAAGTACGGCTTCACGGCCTCTTACATCCGGTCTGCCCACTTGTATCTGTCTGTCAAAACGGCCCGGTCGCAGTAATGCGGGGTCGAGGATATCCGGTCTGTTCGTTGCAGCAATCATGATGATACCTTCGTTTTCACCGAAACCATCCATTTCTACAAGCAGCTGGTTCAATGTCTGTTCACGCTCATCATGCCCGCCGCCGACACCGGCACCACGCTGACGTCCTACAGCATCAATCTCATCTATGAAAATGATACAAGGTGCGTTCTTTTTAGCGTTTTCAAATAAGTCACGTACACGCGACGCACCGACACCGACGAACATCTCGACGAAATCAGAACCACTGATGGAAAAGAACGGAACGCCCGCTTCACCTGCAACAGCTCTCGCAATCAATGTCTTACCGGTACCAGGCGGTCCCACGAGGAGAACACCTTTAGGAATACGTGCACCGATTCTGTCAAAACGGCGGTGATCTTTCAGGAAGTCTACTACTTCTATCAATTCCTGCTTTTCCTCATCCGCGCCGGCAACATCGTCAAAATGAACTTTTTTCTTGTTCTGGTCATAAAGCTTCGCTTTAGACTTGCCAAAATTCATCATTTTGCCGCCGCCACCGCCGCCGCCTTGTGCCTGACTCATTAAGAATAAGAACAGGAACAAAATGATCAGTAACGGTATGAATGTAAACAGCATTGTTGTCCAAGGACTCTGTTCGTCTGCAGGCTGTACTGCAAAGTTCAATCCATCCTGAGCACGTGCAGTATCCAGGATGCTGTCCAGATCATTTGTACTGTTGTAAGGAATCACTGATGTAAAGGACTCCTGCTCTTCCTGGCCACTCAGGCGACCTTCGATCAAGTAAACGTTACGATCCGGCTGTATGTTCAATTCTTCAACATTGCCGGCTTCCAATTGTTCAATGAATTCATTATATTGAAGTTCTTCTTCAAGTTCTGAAGAACCATTAAACTGTGAAAATATACCAAACATGATGACTACTAATACGAGTATCAGTATCATATTGCGGCCTGTATTCTTCGGCATTCATACTCCTCCATTTCTAATACACTAAAAGAGATAATATCATAATTTCTCCATCCAGTTCCACTGATATGTTTACGAATATAATTCCGGTTTAAGCAACCCGATATACGGCAGGTTCCTGTATTTTTCATCGAAATCCAATCCGTAACCGACTACGAAACCATCAGGAATTTCAGTTCCTATGTATTTGACATCGACATGCAGCTTTCTGTTTACCGGCTTGTCCAGTAAAGTCACAATTTCAATGGATGCTGCATTACGGGATTTAATCAGATTGATAATCGAGTTCAAAGTCGTTCCCGTTTCAATGATATCTTCCACTATTAAGATGTGTCTTCCATCCACCGAACCGGATAAGTCTTTTAAAATCTGGACTTCCCCTGTGGATTTTGTCCCTACATAGCTGGATACATCCATAAAGTCAATTTCAAGATGTGTATCGATCTTCTTGATCAGATCACCCATAAAAAGGACAGATCCTTTCAACAGGCCGACTAATATAGGCGTTTTTCCTTCATAATCTTTTTTTATGGTCTCACCGAGATCCGTGACGATCCGGTCGATATCTTCTTCTGATAAGACCACTTCACTAATATCATTTTTCAAACTCATGAGTTTTCTCCTTTGAAATTATTAAGCCTTTATAATTTTCTCGTGGTTTAATTATATTATATATTGTTCCGAGTGCAATAACTTCATTGCTGTTATTTATAATTAAAGGGGTTTTATCGCGTTCTTCATGCGGGATTTTTTCATCGATGAAAATTCTCGATATTTTTTTCGTTCCGAGATTCGGAAGATGTATGACATCACCGTCCGACCTTGTTCTTACAGTCAAAGGGAACATATCATCAGGGAGA
>DEQG01000139.1:5075-7641 GCA_002360325.1 Salinicoccus sp. UBA3372
CTCTGTATCAGATTGATTGTTTCTTCGATGAATTTACGCCCCGCGGATATATTGTGGCGGTTCATCCACTTCTGAAGTATAAGCACTTTGATGATATGCGCCTGCTGCATGAATGCGTGTCTGGAAATTACACCGCCGGAGACATCGTCCAAAAATTCCGCCGCCCTGATGTCCGCCAGAGCTTTCAGCCCGTCAAAATCTGCCGCGACCTGGGAAAGGCTTTCTTCATGAAGGTTTTCATTCCTTTTAATGTCTTTTACGATATGATGTCTGATGTAATTCCGGGTGTAATCATCCTCTTCATTTGTAGCATCTTCAAAGTAGTGCACATTGTGATGCTGCTGGTAACGCCTGATGTCATCCTTCAGCAATGAAAGCAGCGGCCTCGCCACCGTCATGCCGTTAATGACATTGTCCTTCTTTATGCCGAGGGTCTGATTGAGGTGCCTGTTCGTCAGCAGCTGGTGGAGAATGGTTTCAAAATGATCATCTTTATGATGCGCAGTCAGCAGCACATCTACACCATGCGCTTTGCATCTGTCTGCAAAAAAACGGTAGCGCAGCTCTCTTGCCTGTCCCTGTGAAAAATCACCGCCCATGGACAGATGATCCACTTCAATGATGTGATTGTTCGAAGTGCCCAGCTCCCTTATATACTGCTCTTCTTCTCCGGATTCCCTGCGCACACCATGATTCACATGGAAAAGAATGAGCTTTTTGTAAGTGTCCCTGTACTCATGTGTCAACTGATGATACAGGACCATTGAATCTATACCGCCTGAAATGGCCAGGGCAACCGTGTCGGAAGTCCGCCATTTTACATCTGCAAGTTTAAGTCCGTCTTCTAGCATTTCAGATCTCCAACTTTTATCTTAAAATAAAATAAGACGATTACAAGAATCGCCTTAATTTTTTATCTGCGCCCGCGTCCGCCGCGGCGAGATTCTGCTTGTCTCTTAATCGTGGAAAGTCGATCTTCACTATCTTTAAGGAAAGACGATAGTTTTTTCTCAAAATCTTCCGGAGATGGTTCTTTGCGTTGTCTTGGTTTCGGCTTTTGCTCCTTTGCCTTTTTAATCGACAGGCTTATTTTGCCGTCTTCACCGACAGACAGTACTTTAACCTCTACTTCCTGGCCAATGCTCAGATGATCATTAATGTCTTCTACATATTGATCTGCCACCTCACTGATGTGTACGAGCCCGTTCTTTCTCTCCGGCAATTCGACAAAAGCACCAAAATGTTTAATACCTGTGACTTTCCCTATGATTTTACTGCCCACTTCAACTGACATGTTTATATAATATCCTCCCAATTACTGTTATCTCTATTTATAATACTATAAAAATGAAAAATAATCATTACATATGTAATGATTATTCCCCAGACCCGCTTTCTTCCGTAACAGGTTCGTCATTATTATCATCGGACAGATTGAATACGATCTCCCCTTCTTCCGATAAGAAAAATTCGCTTCGTGCGATGCGCATAATATAGTCATCATCATTAAGTTGCTTTATTTTCTGTTCTAAATCTTTCGCTTCGGTGATTTTATTATCAAGCTGCTCTTCATTGACAGCCAATTCTTCTTCTAAATAGGAGTTCTGATGATTTTGGTGCAGTGCAATCGCGAGCAGAATACCTGCAATGACCAGCATGATACTGCCGAAAAGCAGCGTCCGTTTTCTACTCACCCGACTTTCATCACTTAATACTTTTTTCTCAGTCTCTTTTTTCTTCGTGTAGCTGTTGATTAATTTGACAACTTTTTTATTCACAGCACCACATCCATTTCTTTACGTTAACCCTCACTCCTAAAATACACCATTCGCGCTCAAATTTCTACAGAAATTCATCTATTTCATCTTGATTTTCATTTTTCTCGAGTCTTTCTTCGCTTATAATTTTATACATTCTTTCCGCTTCTTCTTTTTTTGCATGGGCACCCAGCATCAGAACTTCAAAAGTCACGATCTTATTGCCGAATCTGATTTTGACGATATCGCCGACATTGAGTATCGTGCCCGCTTTAGCGGTGCTGCCGTTAATTGTGATGCGTCCTTCATCACTGACTTCCTTCGCAAGCGTACGTCTCTTTATAATGCGTGATACTTTCAAATATTTATCGAGCCTCATTATTATCACCCTTTTCTTCCACTTGTGCCGATAAGGGATCCTGATCATGAATTGTATTCTTCATCCACTTCAGAACTTTATCCGCATACTCTTTTTCATATTTTATCTTTTCTTTTTTACCTTCATCTTTTTTGGCCTGCTTCCACACACGGTCCAGATCTTCCATATCTTCAACCACCGCATCGGAGAACACATGTGGATGACGTCTCACGACTTTTTGGTTCATACTTGAAAGAACATCAAGGAAATTGAAGTAGCCGTCCTTATTTCCTATTGCTGAATGCAGCGCCACCTGAAGAAGAATGTCTCCAAGCTCTTCAACAATCGCTTCATCATCCTGCCGTTCGATCGCCTCGATGACTTCATAAGCCTCTTCGATCAGATATTTCTCGAGTGACTCGTGGGTCTGTTTTTTATCCCATGGACACCC
>DEQG01000139.1:7763-16389 GCA_002360325.1 Salinicoccus sp. UBA3372
TTCATGGAGCGGCGTCTCATACACCATTTCATCGCTGCCGCCTGCAGCAGTGACAATTTTGACGTTCATTTCAGGCGGATAGTAATCGAGCAGCGTCACTTTGACATCGCTCAGGCTGAACAGGTCATACACCTGGGTAATGATCGTATGCTTCTTATGGGATAAGTCTTCAATTTTCAAAGTTGAAGCATCAAGAAGCTGGAAACCGTCATTGACAGGCACTTCAACTGCACTGATGACTGCGTCGATGAAACTCTGTCCGCCGACTATATTCACCCTGTAGCCGGCATTTTCCGCACGGTCCATTAAAAGCTCGGTCGTCGTTTCGTAAAATAAAGGATGCCCCGGCACGGCATAGTCCACATCAGCCGACTGTACCGCTTCCGTGAGCCGGCGGCATATCTCCTCATATGTCGACTCAAACGTTTCGCTGCTTTCGTACACATCATCAAAAGCGGTCCATTCGAGATTCTCTTCTCTCAAAGTGCCGACGACCGGGTGGTCTTCCGTCCGTAAAAATAAGTTTTCAGATGATTTTATTCTTTTAAATATGCCCACGGGCATGCTGTCAATATCCGAACTTCCCAGTCCGATAATATTGATTGTATTCATCAGGCAACCTCCATTCTGCTGTCTTGAATATCTTCCATGATGCTGACCAGTTTCTTTATATCTTTGGTGCCGACAGTGATTTTCAGTTCACTGTCCTGCACTGCCACTTGTATCATTCTTCCATAATCCCGTGTATCCATGAACAGTTTTTCCCCGTCCACCTGTGCGGTCGCCGGCTTGGAAACCTGCAGATGGACTTTACGGCCGTCTTCCTTCACCTGGTATATGCCGTACATTAATGCGTAGACTTTCACACGGACCAGCTGTATCAGGTTGTCGACCTCTTCCGGATATTCGCCGAAACGGTCGATCAGCTCATCCTCGATATCCTCGACCGCTTCAATCGAGTCCGCACTTCTCAGACGTTTATAAATGTCGATTTTGGACTGTTCATGTGTAATGTAAGTGCCGGGTATATAGGCGTCCAAAGTGATGTCTATCGGTATATTCACCGGCTGCTCTTCTTCTTTGATGCCCTGCTTTTCCTTCACTGCAGATTCAAGCATTTCGGAGTACAGTTCATAACCCACCGAATCGATGAAGCCGGACTGGTGTTTACCGAGCAGGTTCCCGGCTCCGCGTATATTCAGGTCTCTCATCGCGATTTTAAAACCGCTGCCGAGCTCAGTATATTCTTTGATTGCTTCAAGCCTTTTTTCTGCAACTTCAGTCAGCACTTTATTCGGCTGATGGAACAAGTAGGCATAACTGATCCGGTTGCTCCTCCCGACGCGTCCGCGCAGCTGGTAGAGCTGGCTGAGTCCGAAACGGTCCGCATCTTCAATGATCAAAGTGTTGGCGTTCGGCACATCGACACCCGTTTCGATGATGGTTGTCGTGACGATGACATCGAATTCATTATTGACGAAGGCAAGCATCGTTTCCTCGACTTCCTTCTCCGTCATCTGCGCATGCATGACACCAACTTCCGCATCAGGAACAAGCGACTCAATATGCGCTTTCTTCTGATAGATTGTATCTACCCTGTTATGCAGATAAAACACTTGTCCGTCGCGGGCAAGCTCCCGTTCAATCGCTTCACGCACAAAATTGCCGTTATATTCCAGCACATAAGTCTGTACAGGGAATCTGTTTTCAGGCGGTGTTTCAATGACAGACAGATCTCTCACTCCGGACAGACTCATATGCAGCGTTCTCGGAATAGGAGTTGCCGTCAATGTCAAAACGTCCACATTGGTTTTCAACTGCTTGATGCGTTCTTTATGGCGCACGCCAAAGCGCTGTTCTTCATCGACGATCAGTAATCCCAGATCTTTGAATTCAACATCCTTGCTCAATATTTTATGCGTACCGACTACGATATCGACTGTGCCCTTCTTCAGGCCTTCCCGCGTCTTTTTGTTTTGGGCGGCTGTTCTGAAGCGGCTCATCACTTCCACATTGACAGGATAATCTTCGATTCTCTCAATCAGGCTTTCAAAGTGCTGGGAGGCAAGAATCGTCGTCGGTACCAGAAATGCAACCTGCTTATTGTCCTGTACAGCTTTGAAAGCGGCTCTGATAGCCACTTCCGTCTTGCCGTAACCGACGTCGCCGCACAGCAGGCGGTCCATCGGCTTTATTTCTTCCATGTCGTTTTTAATTTCATGGATCGAGGCGAGCTGGTCCGGGGTCGGTTCATACGGGAACCGCTCTTCGAAGGACTGCTGCATATCTGTATCCGGTCCGTACCTGAAGCCCTGCGCCTGTGCACGTTCCTGGTACAGTTTCATCAATTCGTCGGCAATCTCATTGACGCTGGCCTCCACTTTGGCTTTCGTCTTTTTCCATTCCGTTCCGCCGAGCTTGTGCATTTTAGGCGTGCTGTCTTCATTCGAGACGAATTTTTGGACAAGGTCCATCTGGTCCACAGGAATATACAGCTGGTCGGTCCCTTTATACTGCAGTTTCATATAGTCATTATGAATGCCGCTGATTTCCATCGTTTCAATGCCCAGATAACGTCCGACACCATGATGGACATGGACGACGTAATCTCCGACATTCAAATCCTGGTAGGACTTTATTTTCTCGGCATTGGAAAGTTTCTGGCGCCGCTGTTTCCGTTTGGCCGTCTTATTGTAAAGTTCTTTTGAAGTGAGCATCGCCACTTTCATAAACGGCAGTATGAACCCTTTCGGCATTCCGCCTGTCGTCAGGACAATCCCACTTTCCACAGGGATATTATGAATGTAGCTTGTGATGTTCAGGTCTTCAAGCAGCTGCTTCGTCTTCTGCAGCTCTTCTTCATTTCTCAGAATGATATTGACGAGATACCCGTCCCGGAGCATCCTGTTCAGATTTGACGCGAGAATGTCATACTGCCCGTAGTAGATTTCCGTTGGACGGACCGAGATTTTGACAATCTTGCCGATTTCCACCGGCATGCTCTTTGTGAACAATGTGAAATAAGTGCTGCCCTGCAGGGAAAGCAGCCGGTCCAGCTGGCCTTCAAGATAATTACCGCCGCCCTTGAACATTTTTCCCGCTCCCACCATCGAGCTGTAAAATTCACTTACCGCTTCAAATTCCGTTTCATAGGCGGAGGTGATATTCGTCACCTCATCGACAAGGACATGATGGTCTTCTGTAATGTAGTCAATGAGTGAATTTCCTTTCTCATGCAGGAGATGGCTGTACTGGACGAGATGCTCAAAAGTCAGATCAGGATGCGTCACTTCCGCGTAGTGTTCATCCAGCGTCTCTTTTACTGCACCGCCTGCCGCCTCTTCTGAGTCCTCATAAAGTTTCTGGACTTTATCGAGAAGCACTTCTCTGTCGTTTTCATCCAATATATATTCGGCATACGGGTTTAAAGTGAATGATCCGATATTCTCAATCGAACGCTGTGACTCAGGATCAATCGTTCTGAGTGAATCAATCTCATCGTCAAAAAGCTCCATGCGGTACAGTGCATCCGATGTATAAATATCAAATATGTCGCCGCGCACTGCAAATTCCCCGACATTTTGCGCTTTCGTCATCCTTTTATAGCCCAGGCTCACCAGGTCGCCGATCAGCGCTTCGTAATCCACCTTCCCGCCGATTTCAAATGACTGCTGATAATCCAGCAGTTTTTCTTTAGTCATGAGAGGCTTCATAAGTGCATGTACAGGCACGATAAATAGCCCTGGCACATTGTGTGCTAGAGCATAGCCTGCAGTTATTCTTGATTTTATAAAGTCAGGACTTTGTTTTGAATGGTTCTCAATCATGATATCGCCGACCGGGAACGTATATACATTGTCCTCCATAAGGTCCATTAAAGCAGAAGCGAGTTTCTCCATCTGGTGGTTATTTTGTACAAAGACGACATAAGGTCTTTTATTCATTTCATAAAGCTGAGATAAAAGCGTTGCCTTGAAGTCCTCATTCACACCGGTCACCAGAAGGTTTTCTGTTTTATCATGTCTTGCAACTTCGAGAAATCGTTCATCTTCCTGAATCCGTTTAAATATTTTATCATCCATCCACATCACCGTTAAACTGCGTCATCACTTCTTCGAATGGTTCAGTGATAAAGCTTGACGATGCATCACTCGTTCTGCCGATCACTTTTTCAAGTAACGGCTGCTCGTCTTTACGGAATTTGCTGAGCACATATTTGACCACTGTCATACCTGCATCAGGACGGTCGATACCGATACGGATGCGCTTATATTTTTCACTGCCCAGGTGCTGATTGAGCGACTTCATGCCATTGTGCCCGCCGCCGGTGCCTTTTCCTCTCAATCTCAATTTACCCAAAGGTAAATCCAGATCATCATACAGCACGATGATATCTTCCAGCTCTATATTATAATAATCGGTCAGAGGACGTACGCCTTCGCCTGATAAATTCATAAAAGTCTGCGGTTTGACTAGCATGACTTTCTGGCCGTCATGAATACCGATGCCGTAATCACATTTGAACTTCTGGTCTGTAACCTCAATGTTCAATTCTTCTGCGAGTTTGTCAATAACCATGAATCCAACGTTATGACGTGTCTGTTCATATTTTTTCCCTGGATTTCCAAGTCCAATAATACACTTCATCTTCTCACCTCATACAACGCTAAAAAAGGCGATGGTTGCCCACCGCCGATTGTTCAAATCATTACTCTTCTTCTGATTCTTCAGGAGCGTCAGCTGATTCTTCACCTTCTGCAGACTCTTCGTCTTCTCCGCCCTCTTCTTCATCTTCAGGTTCTTCCTCTTTTTGTGGAGGAACAACTGTAACAAGTGCTTCGTCTTCTTCGTTTTCGATAGTGAAGTTACCTGTAGTTGAAACGTCGGATACATAAAGTGTATCTCCGATTTCAAGTTCAGTAACATCCAGCTCCAACGATTCAGGAATATTATCCGGTGTTGCAGTAACCTGTACTTCGAATATCGGCTGCTCTACGATGCCGCCTTCGTCGACACCTTTCGCTTCACCAGTAAGTTCGATAGTAACATCCACTGTAACTTCAGTTTTCATGTTGATTGCAACGAAGTCGATATGAGTGATCTGGTTTTTCAATGAATCGAACTGGTAGTCCGTAACCATCACTTTTGTAGGTTTCCCACCGAGTTCCAAATCGATAACACCGTTACGACCCACTTCGCGGATCACTTTGATGAATTCAATTTCATCAACTGCAACTGCTGTGTTTTCAACTTGATAGCCATAAACCACTGCTGGTACCTGACCAGTATTACGCAGCTGGTTAATCGCTGAACGAGTTTTTGTTTCTCTATTTGCCGAGGCCAATTTTGCCATGGTAATAATTCCACCTTTCATATAACAGACAATGTATTATGTCCAATTTAACACATAGCACAAACAATAATAACATATTACCCGCTTGTTTGTAAAAGAAACTTTTAATTATCAAATAAAGTGCTCACGGATTCCTCTTTGTAGACACGCACGATCGCCTGTGCAATCAGTGCTCCCACTGACAGCTCCTTGATTTTATCAATCTTTTTGTCTTCAGCAAGCTGAATAGAGTTTGTCACTACCAGCTCTTTTATAATTGAACTTTCTATTCTTTCAATAGCCGGCCCTGATAATACCGGGTGTGTGCAGCATGCATAAACTTCTTTGGCACCTTTATCCACCAGTGCCTGTGCTGCAAGTTTTATCGTACCGCCTGTATCGATGATATCATCGATGATGATTGCCGTTTTGCCTTCAATCTCACCGACGATGTTCATCACTTCCGCCACGTTCGGCTTGGGACGTCTTTTATCGATGATGGCAATTGGCGTCTTGAGACGGTCAGCCATTTTACGTGCACGGGTCACACCGCCATGGTCGGGCGATACCACTACCACTTCTTCAAAGTCCAGATCTTCTTTTTCTGAGAAATAATCACTCAGCAAAGGTACACCCATTAAATGATCGATTGGAATATCAAAGAAACCTTGTATTTGAGGTGCGTGCAAATCCAGGGAAATCACTCTGTTGGCACCTGCTGTTTCCAGAAGATTCGCCACTAATTTAGCCGTAATCGGCTCACGTGAGCGACTCTTACGGTCCTGTCTCGCGTAACCATAATAAGGGATGACCAGGTTGATTGTCTTGGCAGATGCACGTTTCAGCGCGTCCACCATGATGAGCAGTTCCATCAAATGTTCATTGACCGGCTGGGATGTCGGCTGGATGACGAAGACATCACACCCCCGCACACTTTCTTCAATACTGATTGATACTTCCTCATCCGAAAAGCGTTTGACTTCACATTCACCCAATGGAATACCGATATGACGGGAAATCTCCTCTGCAAGTGGTTCGTTACCGTTTAAAGAAAAAAGTCTTAGGTTGGAATTAGTTACGTGAGTAGCTGACATGATTTGCCTCCATTATTTTTAGTTTTTATAATAGCCTTCTTTAGTCGTCTGTCTGTTCCTTGCAATTGCCAAGCTGTCATCGGGCACTTTGTCCGTCACAGTGGACCCCGCTGCGATAAATGAACGTTCACCAACTTTAACAGGCGCAACCAGATTGGAGTTGCATCCGATGAACGAGTCTTTTCCGACTTCAGTCTTATGTTTGTTTTTACCGTCATAATTCACTGTGATTGCTCCGCATCCGATATTGGCACGTGCACCTATATGTGCATCTCCAATATAACTCAAATGAGAAACTTTTGCTTCACTTTCAAGTTCTGATTTCTTAACTTCAACAAAGTTCCCGATCTTCACTTCTTCACCGAGCTTCGATCCCGGCCTCAGCTGGGCAAATGGTCCGACATTGGTGCCCCTGCCCACTTTTGAACCGGTAATTACAGACTGCTTGATGACAGCATCCTCCTCTATCTCCGAATCAGTGATATGGGATGAAGAAGTTATTGTAACATTTTCACCGATGATTGTGTTACCGCTGAGCACGACACCCGGATAAATTATTGTGTCCATGCCGATTTTCACCCCGGCATCGATATAAGTATTTTTAGGGTCGATGAGCGTCACGCCGTTCTGCATATGACGGATATTGATCTGCTCTCGCAGCAGACTTTCCGCCTGACTGAGGGCAACTCTGTCATTGATGCCCAGCGTCTCTTCAAATTCCATCGTTTCATAAGCATCGATCAGCTTATGTTCCCTGAAAAGAATATTGACTGCATCAGGCAAATAATATTCATTTTGAGCGTTATCATTAGTGACCTTATCCAAAGCTTTAAAAAGCGTCTCATTGTCAAAGATGAATGTGCCTGTACTGATTTCATGCAATTCCCTGATTTCAGAAGTGGCGTCCTTCTCCTCAACAATCCGTTTCACCGAACCATCATAATTTCTGACAATCCTGCCGTAGCCGGTCGGCACATCCGCTTCTGCAGAAAGGATTGTCGCCAGAGATTTTCTTTCATTATGGAACTCCAGCAGATTTTGAATCGTATGAGATGAGATGAGCGGCGTATCCCCGCAGATGACCAAAGTATTCCCTTCCTCATCAGCCAGCAGATCACTGAGCTGGTTCACTGCGTGTGCAGTGCCGAGCCGTTCTTCCTGAACTGTTTTTTTAACACTGTCACCCAGGTAATCACTGACGTCGTCACTGCCGGGACCGATGACGGCATGCACTTCATCAAATCCGGCCTCTTTAACATTGTTGATGACATGCTGAATCATCGGCAGTCCACATAATTCATGTAAAACTTTTGCCTTTTTTGATTTCATGCGTGTACCTCTGCCAGCAGCTAAGATTATCGCTCTAGTTTGCATAGTTACCCTCCAATTATTCGATACATCAATTATATTTTACTCTATAAATACTTTCAAGACGAACGTTAAGAGATTGTAAATCGTTCAGCAGGGAATACTGGCAATTTTAATTCAGTTACCCTTTTCTTACTGCAGCACAAACATTTTACACAAAATAAAAAGAGTATAAAACCTGTTGGCAGATTTTATACTCTATTCTAAGTTTTAAGCATTCTGGTTTTCATCATCATCATCTTCTGCCGCTTCATCTGCAGCTTCCGCTTCTGTGCTTTCACTTTCATCGCTGTCGTCCGTTTTCGGTGTCTCTGCAACATCTTCGGTTTCATCATAGACTTTCATGATTTCTTCCTGCACATGCTGTCTCATCTCTGAATTGATAGGATGTGCTATGTCTCTGAATTCACCGTCCGGAGTCCTTTTGCTTGGCATAGCTACGAAAAGCCCGTTATTTCCTTCAATAACTCTTAAATCATGAATGACAAAAGAATCTTCAAATGTAATCGACACTAACGCTTTCATTCTTGTATCCTGATTATTAACTTTACGCAGCCTAACATCTGTAATTTGCATATCCAGTTCCCCCAATAAGTTGATATTGTTGGATCAAATGTGTTACTGCTGCAGTCTAATAATATTAAATTGGTTATTGCGTTTCCATCTTACTCTTCCGATGCAACAACTTCAATTTCTACCTGAACATCTTTAGGTAGACGACTGACTTCCACACATGACCTTGCTGGTAATTTACCCGTAAAATAAGAACCATAAACCTCGTTGATATGTGGGAAGTTATTCATATCAGATATGAAAATCGTCGTTTTTACTA
>DEQG01000034.1:0-522 GCA_002360325.1 Salinicoccus sp. UBA3372
CATGACCTTCGCTCCGTAATTTGCCAGTTCATCATTCGTGTCATCGTTTGAACTGCTGATAAATACATTCTGATTATTTTTTAGCAGGTTGACACTCATTGGTTTTCCCATTATTCCAAGACCGATAAAACCGATATTCACTGAATCACTCCTAAATATTGTAGTTGGACACCATTTCCCATTCATGCATTTCATAGGATCGGGCACCGTATATAACGTAAGGATCCTGCTCCACCAGCGCTTTGATTTCATCCTGGTCCTTACCTTTGTAGATCACCAGACCCCCTGCCCCGTCAGTAAATCTGCCATTAATGATGATGGTGTCTTTATTTCTCAGATCTTCTAGAAACTTTAAATGTTCTTCCCTGTACTCCTTACTTTTCTGTTCATCCAGCATCGGTAAAAATACTGCAAAGTATTTCATATTATTTCCTCCATTTTAATATAATAATATCAAACTTTTCAGATACTTTAAACAAAACTGTGGGTTAAGTTACCATTCAAATTTTAAAGTAGATGGAG
>DEQG01000034.1:616-13249 GCA_002360325.1 Salinicoccus sp. UBA3372
TCATCTGCACATTTTATCCCCGCTGCTGTGCAGATAACTGATTTTTTTATCCTATCTAAACATTTTAACCCGTCAAATGTGCAGTTACATCTGATTTTCGTTCTGTCAGCACACGGCAGAATCAGATCACTTCCATCATTAAAAATAAGAAAAACTGCTCATCCTACATGAATGAGCAGTCCCGACTAAATTATTCTTCTATATCCAGATCGATGTGCAGTTCCTTAAGCTGTTCTTCAGACACTGCCGACGGTGCGTTCATCATCAGGTCGCTTGCGCTTGCCGTTTTAGGGAACGCGATGACGTCTCTGATATTATCTGTGCCTGCAAGGAGCATGACGAAACGATCGAAACCGTAGGCGATGCCGCCATGCGGCGGTGCACCGTATGTGAATGCTTCAAGGAGGAATCCGAACTGCTCGTCTCTTTCCTGATCGGAGAAGCCGAGTGCTCTGAACATTCTTTCCTGAAGTTCTTTATCATGTATACGTATCGAACCGCCGCCGAGTTCGTAGCCGTTCAGTACGATATCGTATGCATTTGCCCTGACTTCTTCAGGGGCGGTTTCCAGTTTGTCTTCATCTTCCTTTTTAGGTGAAGTGAACGGATGGTGTGCCGCTGAATATCTGTCTTCTTCTTCATCGTATTCAAATAAAGGCCAGTCGGTGACCCAGATGAAGTTGTACTGATTTTTATCGATCAGTCCCAGATCTTTGGCCAGTTTGTTTCTCAGGTTTCCGAGTGATGCATGCACCACTTTTTTCCTATCGGCAACAAACAGTACAAGATCATTGTCGTTGATGTTCATCAACTGTTTCAATTCATCCTGCTTATCACCATCAAAGAATTTGGCAATCGGGCCTGAAAATCCTTCATCATTCGATTTCATCCATGCCAGTCCTTTTGCACCGTGGATTTTAACAAAGCTCTCAAGCTTATCGATATCTTTTCTTGAATATGCATCCGCCTGATCCGGCACAACGATTGCATTGACCAGACCGCCGCTTTCGGCAGTGGACTTGAACACTTTGAAGTCTGCTGATTTACTGAATTCAGTAATGTCCTGAAGATGCAGACCGAAGCGGGTATCGGGCTTATCCACACCGTATTTTGCCATCGCATCATCATATGTGATTCTGGGGAACGGTGCGGTAATATCCATGTCTTTAATATCTTTCATCACCTGTGTGACCAATCTTTCATTCAGTGCCATGATATCCTCCTGGTCGACAAATGACTGTTCAATATCAATCTGAGTGAATTCCGGCTGCCTGTCGGCACGCAGGTCTTCATCTCTGAAGCATTTCACAATCTGATAATACTTCTCCATGCCGGACAGCATCAACAGCTGCTTATAAATCTGAGGGGACTGGGGCAGTGCAAAAAATTCACCTTCATGTACGCGTGAAGGTACAAGGTAGTCCCTCGCACCTTCAGGCGTTGATTTTGACAACACCGGTGTCTCCACATCGATAAAACCTTCCTGTCCGAGAAACGCATGAACGCTCTGCTTGAGCTGGTGGCGCAGCTTCAAAGTATTTTGAAGCTTTGGACGTCTTAAATCCAAATATCTGTATTTTAATCTGACATCTTCCGTCACCGTTTCATCCTGAATGTGGAAAGGCGGTGTCTTCGCTTTTGAAATGACTTCAACCTCTTCAACGATGATTTCAATTTTCCCTGTTTCAATATTATGGTTGACCTGCGACTCATCCCGCTGCGCAATCGTACCTTTCACATCGATAACGAATTCACTGCGGACATCTTCCGCGATATTCAAGGCTTTCTCGGATATTTCAGGATTAAAAACGATTTGAATGGTACCGCTGCGGTCACGCAGATCGATGAAAATCAATCCGCCCAGATCGCGTCGTCTCTGAACCCAGCCGGACAGATGGATCGGTTCGTTTATGCCTTTCCCTATTACTTCGGATACAAATATTCTTGTCATTATTAATCCTCCAGATATTTTACTAGTTCATCAAGCTGAACATTTTGTGTTTCACCGTTTTTCATATTCTTAAGTTCCACTTTGCCCGTTTCAAACTCCTGCTCGCCGAGTACAATTACAAACTGTGCTCTTTTTCTGTCGGCATCTTTCATCTGTGCTTTCAGTTTTCTCTGCTTGTAATCCATATCGGCACTGATGCCGGCAATTCTCAGTTCATGCAATAAAGTACCTGCCTTATTGAATGAATTGTCATCCAGCGTACAGACGTAGAGATCGATGCCTTCAGGCTGTTCCAGTTCGATACCTTCAGCTTCGAGCGCAAGAAGCAGACGTTCAATGCTCATGCCGAAACCGATGCCTGTTTCTTTCGGTCCGTCGAGAAGTTCAAGCAGACCGTTATATCTGCCGCCGCCGCACAGCGTTGTAATCGCACCGAACCCCTCAGCATCACTCATCAGTTCAAAAGCTGTGTGCGTATAATAATCGAGCCCTCTGACCAGGTTATAATCGACTTGGTAATCAATGCCGATTTCAGTCAGTTTTTCTTTCACAGTTTCAAAATACTTTTTCGATTCATCATTTAAGAAGTTATAGATGACAGGTGCATTTTTAATCAGTTCATGGTCCCTGTCCTTTTTACAGTCGAGAATCCGCATCGGATTCGTATCGATTCTGTTTTGACAATCGGAACAGAACTCATCAATACGCGGTCTGAAGTGTTCAACCAGCGCATCGTTATATGCTTTTCGGCTGTCATGGTCGCCGATGGAGTTGATGTAAAGCTTCAGGTTTTTCAAACCGAATGACTGGTAGATATGCATCAGCATGCTTAATACTTCCACATCGATCAGAGGATTTTCAACTCCGATCGCTTCAACTCCGAACTGCACGAACTGACGGTATCTGCCCTTCTGTCTTCTTTCATATCTGAACATCGGTTCCTTGTAAAATACTTTTATCGGCTGGTTCACATCATGCTGCATTTTATTTTCAATATAGCTTCTGACAACCGGTGCCGTCCCTTCAGGCCTTAAAGTCATACTGCGCCCGCCCTTGTCTTCAAAAGTATACATTTCCTTATTCACGATATCCGTTGAACCGCCGACACCTCTTACAAACAATTCAGTCGCTTCGAAGATAGGTGTTCTCAATTCATGATAATTATAATTTGTCGCAATCTCTCTCAGTCTTTCTTCTATGATCTGCCATTTATAACTTTCGCCGGGCAGGATATCCTGTGTACCTCTTGGTATCTGAATCATAATATTCACTCCTTATAAAATAAAAAAAGCCCCTTATACCTGTTATGGTATAAGGGACGAAATCGTCGCGTTGCCACCCTAATTTGACTATTCCATGAAGGAATAATCCTTTAGCATGATAACGATTGCCACCGCCTGATATTAACAGAATCCTCTCCGAAGTGTCAGCAAATATATTTTAAAGGTGTTTACTTTCAGCAGCTGTAAACTCTCTGTGACCCGCTATGATATATTCTCTCCGGATAAATCGAATTTCATTTATATTCATTTTTATGATAGTCATTTCACTATTCAAAGTCAAGAGATTCAATTTAAATAGTTATAAATGCCTTCAGATATCGCCTGCGCCATCAAGTCCTGATATTCCTCCGACGACAGCATTCTGTCATCGATTTCATTGCTCAAATAACCGAGCTCTATCAAAGTCGCCGGATAATCCAGCTGCCAGGTCACCTGATAGTTCGACTGGCTTGTTCCTCGGTTGCGGAAATTGGAATATTTATCGAGCGCATCATTCATGGTCTCGGCGAATTCCTTCTGATCATCATAAGTATAGAAAGTGGTGAATCCCGTAATCGAAGGATCTTCCATGGCATCACTGTGCAGGCTGATGAAAAGGTCGCCGTCAGCCTTCCGTTCATCGAGTGAGGAAAATTCATCCTGTCCCCTCGTAAACTCTACATTCGCCCCGTTGCTTTTCAATATGTCCGCAGTTTTTTCAGCAACGGAATAAACAATCTCCGCTTCCGTCTTACCCGACACACTCGGTGCACCCGGGTCTTTTCCGCCATGGCCCGGATCAATTACAATCGTTTCTCCGTTAAAAGAGACGTCCGGACCCCGGTCGAAGTCGATGACAATCGATTCCGGCCCTGTCTCTTCCTCTGGTTCATCACTGAAAATGTCTGCCTGAAATAGAAAATATAAAACTGAAACGATTAAGACAGCCATGATCATGAAAAATAACGGAATCATATAAAATGATTTTCTATATTTTAAAAATTTCAATGTTGATTCGAATCCCTGTTTCATCCATCTTTTGAACATATCCATCAGATAACTTTTCCATCCCTGGCTTCATAAATAATTGTAATCGGACCGTCATTATTAATTTGGACATTCATATGCTCACCAAAGAATCCTTCTTTGACGGTTATACCGAACGAACTGAGTGCATCGTTGAATTCCTTGTACAGGCTGAGTGCCTGATCACTCTTTGCAGCTTTAGTAAAACTCGGACGGTTGCCCTTTTTAGTATCAGCATAAAGTGTAAACTGTGAGATACTCAAAATTTCACCTTTGACATCATTGATCGACAAGTTGATCTTGCCGTCATCATCTTCAAAATTCCTTGATTTAGCAATCTTTTCCGCCAATTTTTTTGCATCTTCCGAAGTGGAGTCTTCACTTACACCGACCAGCAGCAAATAGCCGTGGTTGATTTCATTGAACAAATCATTTTTAACGACTCTTGCATCCGAAACTTTCTGTAAAACCACTCTCATCTTCTCACCTCATTTAAATACGCGTTCCACACTGTAAATGTCTTTCAACTGTTTGATTTTATCAACAATCCGGTACAGATCCGTTGTATTCTGAACCATCACCGAAATATTGACTCTTGCATACTTATCTATATCACTCTTTGCATTGACGTGGGTGATCGGGAATTTCGTACTTGCTATGACGTTCAGTAGTTCATTGACCAGGCCGGTACGGTCAAAGCCTTTGATTTCAAGATCCGCCTGGTACTTACGGTCTTTATTCTTATTCTTAACCCATTCCACATCGATGATCCGCTCTGTTTCATTGACGATGTTCGGGCAATGGGATACGTGGACTTTAACACCGTGGCCCTTTGTGATATAGCCTGTAATGTCATCACCCGGTATCGGGTTGCAGCATTTGGATAGATTGATCAGCAGGTTATCCATGCCCTCGACATAGACCCCGGATTCCGTTGATATTTCCTTATAGTGATGGCTCCGGTCAATCTCTTCAATATCATTTGCTGTCGTTCCTTCGGCAGCTTTGAACTTCTCCATCAGCCGGTTGGTCACCTGCTGGGCAGTCACTCCGCCAAAGCCGATCATTGCAAACAGATCATCTTCATTGTTCAGGTTATATCTGTCCAGCACTGGTTCGATATATTTTTCCTTTAAAATATCGTCCGGTTTGTATTCACGCTTTTTAATTTCCGCTTCAACACTGAACCGGCCTTTTTCGATATTGCTGGCTCTGTCCTGTTTCTTGAAAAATGATCTGATCTTATTTTTCGAGCTGCTCGATTTGACAAGTTTCAGCCAGTCGAGACTCGGTCCGTATGACTGCTTGCTCGTTCTGATTTCCACAATATCCCCGGTTTCAAGATTATGGTCGATCGTCACAATTTTACCGTTCACTTTGGCACCAATCATATGGTTGCCGACTTCAGAGTGCACCTGATAGGCAAAATCAATCGGTACAGCGCCTTTAGGCAGCTCTACAACATCGCCGTTCGGAGTGAACACATAGACTTTATCACTCAGCAGGTCGGTTTTTAATGCTTCCATGAATTCTTCGGCATCCGGAGACGATGTTTCCTGATCCACAAGATCTTTGAACCAGTTGATCCTGGAGTCTTTCACTTTTACTTCTTTATTTTCTTTGTAAGCCCAGTGTGCAGCAACCCCGTGCTCAGCAATTTCATGCATTTCATGCGTACGAATCTGTATTTCAAGCGGGTCCCCCTGCGGCCCGACTACAGTCGTATGAAGGGATTGATACATATTCGGCTTCGGCATCGCTATATAGTCTTTAAAACGGCCCGGCAGCGGCTTCCATATCGTATGGATGACACCGAGGACTGCATAACAGTCCTTGATGTTATCTACGAGCACCCGCACTGCAAGCAGGTCGAAAATCTGGTCGAACTGCTTGCTCTGCTTTTTCATCTTCTTATATATGCTGTATATATGTTTCGGCCTTCCCGACAGAGAGCCCTCTATACTCGTCTTATCCATCTCGTCTTCGATTTTATCGATTGCTTCATTGATGACTTCTTCACGCTCACTGCGTTTCTTTTTCATCATGCTGACAATCTTGAAATATTGTTTCGGTTCAATATACCGAAGTGCCGTGTCTTCAAGCTCCCATTTAATGCTTGAAATACCAAGCCGGTGAGCAAGCGGTGCATATATTTCCAATGTTTCAAGGGAGGTCCGGTACTGTTTTTCTTCCGGCATGGCTTTTAAAGTCCGCATATTATGCAGTCTGTCCGCGAGTTTGACCAGTATCACCCGGATATCTTTTGCAATCGCGACAAACAGCTTACGATGATTTTCCGCCTGCTGTTCCTGCTGGGAACGATACTTCACCTTCTCAAGCTTAGTCACTCCGTCGACGATGATGGCAACTTCCTCGTTGAACATCTCAACGAGGTCATCGTGCGTATAGACCGTATCCTCGACAACATCATGCAAAAAGCCGGCAATGATCGTCGGTCCATCCAGTTTCAGCTCAGCCAGAATACCTGCAACCTGGACTGGATGAAGTATGTATGGCAATCCACTTTTTCTAAACTGTCCTTCATGTGCCTCGAACGCCAGACCGTATGCTTTTTTAATCATACTCACGTCACTGGCCGACAAATAAGCTTCACACATTTTGAACACATCATCTTTAGTATAAGGATATTCTCTGCCCATCGGCTCACCACCTTCAACAATAAAATAGATAGACCTATCATACTACAATTTATAGGACAAAGAAATGATACTACAAAAAAAAGCCTGATTTAACAGACTTTTCTTAAGAATCATATGAGATTAATGATATGGTATCATAATCTTTCAGCTTTTCCATACCATGCAGGTATTTCAGTTCGATTAAAAATGCAATTCCTACGACGATGCCGCCAAGTTCCTCGATCAGTTTGATCGTCGCAACGATGGTTCCGCCTGTAGCAAGCAGATCGTCGGTAATCAGTACACGCTGTCCCGGTTTGATCGCATCTCTGTGCATTGTCAGTATATTTGAACCGTACTCAAGATCATATTCATGCTTGATCACTTCACGCGGCAGCTTGCCGTCTTTTCTGACAGGCGCAAAACCGATGCCCATGCTGTATGCAACAGGACATCCGATGATAAATCCGCGGGCTTCGGGTCCGACGATTATGTCCACTTCTTTTTCCCTCGCGAAGTCGACAATCTGATCTGTCGCATATTTATATGCTTCCCCGCTGTCCATTATCGTTGTAATATCTTTAAAGCTCACACCGTCTTTTGGCCAATTTGGTACTTCTGATACATAATCTTTAAGATTCATTATTTCCTCCATCATCTGCGATTAACCTTTTAATGTAATTTTTCAATTCCTGATTTGAAGACATTTTAAGTTTTGATTCCGATTGTATTTTCTGTTCAATTGCCGATTTGACTTTTGAATTTTCAATATCGCTCTGAACAATTTCATCATCGGTGTCCTTCTTTATTATTATACCATTTTTCACTTCAATTTTCTCTAATTCTTCAAGTATATCGGTGACCATCTTCAGTAATTTCATGCTGATATTAAAATGATCCGCCCATCTGACGGCGTCTTCGGCCAAATTGATTGTGCCGCTGTCACGTTCACTGATCATCTGATAGAAACCGTCAATCAGATCAAAGCCCGGCACCCCTGTAAAATAAAGTTCTTCCCTGTTGTTGAAAATCATGATGATTTTTGAAACATGGATATTATTCAATGATTCACCTAGCAGATCAAGTGATTCAGGCAGATCCCTCAAAACAAGCGTGTCGATTGCAAACGGCAGTTTCTCGCCGTAATGATAATAATTCTCGCCTTTTTTCTCCGCATCATTTCTTATCATGAAGTGATCATCCGAGGAAATCATCGAGAAGTTCTGATTTACTTTACTTCTCATATCCAGAATCTGGACATTAGATATTTCTGCATCCTGAATGATCATCTGCAATGATCTTTTTGAATTGAATTCATTGATATTGACTGTCCCGACAAGGCTGATTGTATCGCCTGCGGACACTTCATGAAACAGATATCCGAAATTAAACCCGATCGTATCCATGGATATGTTTTCAAATATAATCTTTATATGATTTCTGTCCTTGCCCACCTGCTTCAGACTTTTTATACGGCCCTGATTGATCATGAAAATCGGACGGTTGAATGCCTGTCCAAAAGGTTTCAGATTTTCAAACCGTTCAAATTCCGCAATCTTATACTCGTCTTTTTCCACCATCAGGTCGATATATTTGACCGGCTTCAGTGACAGCGCCTGATCTTTGAAATACTGTTCGATTGAATGACAGAAGCCAGCAATGTGTTTTTCTAATATTTCAACACCGAATGCCTGTGAATGTCCACCGACTTTTTTGACGAATGTATCATTGTCTTTGATGATCTGCAGAAGGTCGAGACCCTCGATCGAACGTGCAGACCCTCTGTATGTATCACCATCCCGAGTCAGGACGATTGCCGGTTTGCCATATGTTTCATTCAGCCTGGAAGCGACAATTCCGATAACGCCCGGATGATAGTCATCGCTGTAGACAATGATTACATCTTCACTTTCTTTATACTTCGTGTCTGCGTCCTCGAAAGTTTCCTGGACGAGCATTTTCCGCTCGCTGTTCAGCTGCTCGAGTTCCGATGCCAGTTCAAAAGCTTCTGACTTATCAGATGTGAGCAATAGTTCGACAGCGATTGAAGCATCTGCAATACGCCCTGAACTGTTCAATCTCGGAGCGATGCCGAAACCGATCGTTTCCTCATCCACAAGACCGCTGTGGCCTGAGACGGATAACAAAGTCTGTATGCCGGTTGATGGATTTGAATTAATCTGCTTCAGCCCGTCGATGACAAGCCTTTTATTTTCATCAACGATGCTGACCAGGTCTGCCACCGTTCCGATGGCGACAAGACCGGGCATCTCATCATCTTCCAGCCCGAGTGCGCAGATCAGTTTGTAAGTGATGCCGACACCGGCCAGATATTTAAAAGGATAGTCGCCGGCTTCATGCGCCGCATGTACGATGATGGCATCCGGCAGTGTTTCACCGAATTCATGGTGGTCGACGATGATGACATCTATATCCCGCTCTCTTAAAAATGCAATCTCATCCACTGCGGCAACACCGTTGTCCACTGTAATCACCAGATCGAAACGGCCCGCCACCTGCTCTTCAAACAGTTCGATATTCGGACCATAGCCGTGATCGATCCGGTTCGGTATGAGATAGTCCACGTCCCCGCCCGCTTTGTTGAGTGCCGTATACAAAATAGCAGTACTGGTGATGCCGTCGGCGTCAAAGTCGCCGTATATCAGAATACGTTCATTGCTGTTCAAGGCCTCTTCAATTCTTTTTACGGCCTTGTCGATCTCAAAGACGGCATGTGCGTCGTACGTTTCAGTGTCGTACAGCTGCATCAGGTCTTCATCGGTGACATATCCCCGATTTTCAAGTATACGCTGCTCCAGTTCATTCAGACGGTATTTAACAATCAGTTCCTGAGGCATGTCATTGTCACTTTTACGGACTTTCCATTCATATTTAGACTTAAACATAACATAAACACCCTTTAAAAAAATGCCCGGAAATTCCAGGCATTTTCAAATAATATTAAACTAATATCTTTTCATCATTTGTCTTCGTTTCTTCATATACGACCAGTTCGCCGCCGTTCTTTCTAAGCTGACGCTTCTTCAATACGCCCCATAACTGGATGGCGATGAAGAATGAGGAGTATACCCCGCTGACCAGGCCGATAAGCAGTCCGAGACTGAAGCCGAATATCGCACTGCTGCCGAACATGACAAGGAGCAGAACAACGATTACCACAGTCAGAACGGTGTTGATTGAACGTGTGGCTGTCTGTCTGAGTGAGCGGTTGATGATCAGATCTACCGTCTCCTCGCTTTTTATCACCTTGATCTTACGCAGATTCTCCCTGATTCTGTCGAGTGTCACGATCGTATCGTTGATGGAGTAACCTACAATGGTCAGCACTGCAGCGATGATTGTAATATCCACTTCTATTCTGAAAATCGAAAATACTGCAATCATGATAAAGACATCATGCATCAGGGCGAGTACGGCCGGTAGCGCCATACGCCATTCGAAACGGATTGTTGCATAAGCGATGATGCCGAGTGATGCAATCAGTAATGCGAGTGCCGCGTTTTGGGCAAGTTCCTTACCGATAACCGGGCTCACCGTACTGATCATCGGTGTGGCACCATACATTTCATTGAATGTATCCTGCATCGTTGTGACCTCATCCTGGGCAAGGTCGGTGGTGTATCTAGCAACGACGGTATTCTCACCCGACGTCGTAATGCTTTCCGGCGGAATGCCGAGTTCGCTCAGCGTATCCTCGACTTCATCGACATCCGCTTCATCGGATATCTCTATATCCGCACGTGTTCCGCTCGTAAAATCGACACCGAGATTCAAATTGAACACTGCCAGTGCACCCGCACCCAGTATTAAAAGTGTAATACTGAAAGCAAAGAATTTCTTCGTATGTCTGACGAAATCAAAACGGTCCCACGGCGTCGTCAGATCTTCTATGTCTTTTCCTTCACTCAGCTTGTATCTGTTCTTTTCTTTTATGCCGAACAGTGCTAATTTATCATTCAAGTATCCGGAATGGATAATAAGCCTCATCAGTACACGTGTCAGGAAGACCGCAGTTACAAAACTCATCACGATAGACAGTATGAGCATCGTCGCGAAACCTTTGACACTGCTCGTTCCGAATGCAAATAATACAAGACCCGCGATCAGTGTGGTGATGTTTGCATCGAGAATCGTCCATATTGAGTTCTGAGCCGCTTTCTTATATGCTTTTTTGATGCTTCTGCCAACTCTGAGTTCATCTTTCAACCGTTCATACAGAATGATGTTCGCATCAACGGCCATGCCGACACCGAGAATCAATGCTGCGATGCCCGGCAGGGTCAATACGCCGTTAATCATGTTGAACCCGAAAACCGTCAAATATATATAGACGAATAAAGTCACAGTCGCAACAAGGCCCGGCAGTCTGTAAAAGGCGATCATGAAGATGAATACCAGGGCGATGCCTATTGCGCCTGCAAAAATAGTTTCCTGCAGCGCCTGTTCACCAAACTGTGCACCGACCGATGTTGAATACACTTCACTCAGTTCGACCGGCAGAGAACCGGAGTTCAGCAGAGATGCGATATTTTGTGCCCGCTCAACACCTTCCTGACCTTCAAACCCGCCCGAGATCATCACCTCGCTGGAGTTGATCGGTTCACTCACAGTCGGAGCGGATACGAACTTCGGATTTTCTTTCTGCGCTTCTGCAGCAAATGAATCTTCACCTTCGACAAAGTCCATCCAGATGACCATCAGGTTTTCACCCTGCGGCCTTTCGGATATTTCTTCAGTAACCTCCCTGAATTTCTCTGCACTCTGAAGTTCCAAAGTGACCATCGCATTATTGAATTCATCGAAATTTTGGGAGGCGCCGCCTTCCACAAGGTCCGAACCGGATAACAGTACATTATCTTCAACGTCGCGAATTGTCAGTTCTGCCTGTGTACTCAGAAGTTCTCTCGCTTCGGTCTGGTCTTCCACACCCGCGAGCTGCACTCTGATCCTGTTGCCTTCCTCAATCTGTATATTCGGTTCCGATACCCCGAGAACGTTCACTCTCGAATCCAATGTACTGGCTGTACTGCTGACGGCAGTATCATCAATTTCGTCTCCCTCGTTGAGCGGTTCAACTTCATATAAAACTTCAAAACCGCCCTGCAGGTCGAGCCCGAGGTTGACATCGCCCCCGACATCTTCCGCCGTCAGGGCAACAACAGTGATCAATCCGATACTCACAGCTAAAGCAATGATTATGTAACTTAATTTATTCCTCAAATGTGACACCTCTATTTTTAACAACTTAACGTTCTCATTATAACGTTAATAAGTTCAAATTAAAATATAAAAGCCGACAACTAGTGTCGACTTTGTGTTATCTAACAACTTCTTTTAATGCAACTCTTTCGAATTTAAGTACGGTACCCTGGTCATCTGTAAGTATATACATGTGCTTCTGATCAAATGACTCGACACGGCCGTGGACGCCACCGATAGTAATGACGTCGTCTCCTTTTTGAAGACCCGCCTGCATTTCCTGGACCTGCTTCTGTTTCTTCTGAGCCGGACGGATCATCAGGAAATACATTACCAGGATGATTGCAATAAAAGGTAATAATGGCATTAAAAATTCCATTCTTTCTCAAACACTCCTCTAAAAGTTTTTCGGATTTTTTACATTCAATCCATATGAGTCGAAAAACGCTTCTTTAAAATCTAACAATCTGTCATTTAAAATCGCACTTCGAACATCTTCCATCAATTTTAACAGAAAATACAGGTTATGATAAGT
>DEQG01000072.1:0-2345 GCA_002360325.1 Salinicoccus sp. UBA3372
GCATACAGAGACCTGGAAGCTGCAGGTTACGTCCACTCAGTCGTCGGCAAAGGCACATACGTCAGCGAACAGAATACCGAACTCCAGAAGGAACGCGTACTGAACGAAATTGAAAGCCATATCGAAGAAATGCTGAAAGCATCCTATAAAATTAATTTACCAAGAACAGAACTGGATGAAATGATTTCAATGATCGAGGAGGATTTAAAATGACAGCCATTCAACTGAAAGATGTGAATAAAATCCAGGGAGATTTCAAATTACAAAATATTAATTTGAACATTGAGAAAGGATTCATCACCGGATTGATCGGTGAGAACGGCGCAGGTAAATCCTCATTGATCAATCTGATTCTCGGCTTGAGGAAAGCGGACAGCGGACAGATTTCCGTCCTTGGCAAACAGGACATCGAAGCAGACAGAGATGAAATCTTAAACAGGACCGGTTTTGTTTTCTCTGAAGAACGTTTTCCTGAAAATAAAACGCCCGGGCAGCTGATGAATATTTTAAAACAGTTTTACAGGAACTTTGATGAAGGAACATTCAAGCACTATACAAACAAGTTTAAAATCAGAGAGGAACTGAAGATCAGAAACTTTTCCACCGGTGAAAAGATGAAGCTCTCACTGACCATCGCACTCAGCCATCGTGCCGAACTGCTGGTTTTAGACGAGCCGACTTCGAACCTGGATCCGAACTTCCGAATAGAATTTTTAGAAATACTGCAGGATCTGATGGTTGATGAAAATATGACGATACTATTCAGCACGCACATCACGAGCGACCTTGAATCCATCGCGGATTACATCATCCTCATCGATGACGGTGACATCGTCTTTCATGAGGAGAAAGATCTTTTATTGGAAAAGTATAAGAAGATAAAAGGTCCCGTCGATATTTTGGATGATGAAACCCGCTCATTATTGAAAGGCATCAGGAAAACTTCTGTCGGATTCGAGGCCATTTCAACAGAACATCAGGCACTGACGGAATTATACGGTTCAAAAGTCATGGTGGAACAATTGAAGATTGACGAGCTTATGTATCATCTTAAAAAGGAAAGGGTGTCAGAAAATGAATAAACATTTCAATCTGAAACTGATCTATTCCAAGTGGACATTAATCTTTACTGCAGTCGTCATCGTTTTAAATTTAACCGCAGCATTGTTTACGGGGTTGAGCCATGCGGCGTTTATATCGGTCATCGAACTTGCGAATATATTTATAGTGATATATTTGACCGCAAACTATATGAACGTTCATATATTGATGTCGTACAATAAGAGCCATGAGTTTTTCATGGCATTACCTGTAAATAAAAAAGAGCTCATCAAGACAGATTATATGTTCCATCTGATGATGACCCTCTTATCAATCATCGTTATTTTCACTTACAGCCTGGCAAATGGTGAATTCTACAATCTGTTCGGAATGATAATGATTACGGGCGTCAACCTGCTTATCGCAAGCGTCTATTACACGACATTTGCCCGTGACTGGTTCAAAAACGTCAATTGGAAAGTGGTCATATACCTTGTACCGATGGGATTCACTTTCATGTTCTATTTTATGCCGCTGATGAGCCTGGTTAACACAGGCATTGAGATAAATGCGTTTTGGAACTTCACTCTATACACACTGCCCTATATTGTTCTGGTGCTGGGCATTATAGCATACGCAGCCACCTACTTTACGACGCAGAAAAAAGCGGTCAAACATGATATCGTATAACACTGATTGAGCACAGGTTTTCTGTGCTCAATTTTTAGTGTAAAATTGAAGGACGTTATGGGATAATTGAGTCAAACAACATGTATAAGAGGTAATCAAAATGCAAAGACGACCAAAGCTGGATATTCCTAAAACAGCTGCAGAAAGACTCACCAACATCACCGGCTACAGCATCTTTATCGGAGCTTTTGTTTACGCCGTCACCGCTTTTCCATTCCTGCCTGCGGAAGTGCCCATTCATTTCGGTTCAGATGGTGAAGTGAACAGATACGGATCGAAATATGAAATGATTATTTTAATCATCATACCCTTCTTCATGATTCCCATGCTCGAAGCTTTGGAAAGAGTTCCTGAAATGCATAACTATCCTAAGAGGATGAACGAATCCAATATCGGAGCTTTTTATTTGAACAGCCGTCAGCTGCTGAACGTAACTAAAAATGGCGTATTGATCATTTTTGCTGTATTATTTATCGAAATCACCAACTACGGCATATCAGACCAATCAACATTCGGCATTTTTATGATTCCCCTGCTTATTGTATTAGCTTTGGGTCCGATCGTCTGGGCCATGCTCAGACGCAGGAAAATAAAATGATTGATCCCGGACATGA
>DEQG01000072.1:2395-9951 GCA_002360325.1 Salinicoccus sp. UBA3372
TTTTTATTTTTTACAAAGCGTCGCTTCTCTGTGTATAATCACATTACATTATGTGATTATAAAATTAATAAATAGATGAGGTGCATTATGGAATCTTTGATCAGACAAATTAATGAAGTCATCTATACTGCCGAAAATAGAATATTCATCGCCATCTCTGGTCACGGCGCTTCGGGTAAGACATCATTCGCAAAGAAACTGTGTGATTCGCTTGATGCAGATTATAACTTCCTGAATACGGACACTTATATAATCGAAGGTCATCATCTCGGAAATACGTATGCGGAATATCGAGTAGACGGCGCCGTCTCAACTTTTAAAATTACAGCTTGCATGCCGATCCGCCATGAACTGAACAGTTTGTCGCGGGATATTAAAGTACTTAAAAATGGCGGCACTATCACAACGATTGACAAACCATGGGATGCGGAAAAGGTGTTATACGGCTCCCGTAAAGTGACCATCATCGAAGGCATGTCCGCAGCCTTTCTTGAAGATTTCAACTTTGACCTGTCAGTCTACTTCTATACCGATTCAGAAACCGAACTTGAACGGCGAAAGAAACGGGATGTGGAACAGCGTGGCCGGAATCTTGATGCACTCATTAAAGCGCAGGAGCACAGGCGGGATCAGTACGACCTGTTCATGCATCCATTGAGTGAGAAATTTGATATCATCGTCGATTACTCAAATAATGAATTCAATATCATCAAGTCAAATTTATAAGGGATTATAAAATGGAAGCACGGTCGAAATTAGATATCCCGAAATCCCCATCCGAAAGACTCGAAAATATAGTCAGCTACAATGTATTTATCGGTTCCGCCGTTTACGTAGCACTGACATTCGCATCTCTTTCAGATAATATTCCAATGCATTTCGGTACCGGCTGAGAGATAAATCGCTACCGTTCGACATAAGAATTGCTGATACTCGTCGACATTTAGGTTCTTCTCTTTATTTTTATGGAAATACTCGAAAGAATTCCACATGTTCACAACTAACCGAACAGAATGACGAATCCAATGTTGAAGCCTTTTATTTGAACAGCCGACAGATTGTAAATTTTTCTAAAAATAGCGTTGTGCTCATATTCACATTTAAATTCATCGAAATTATCAACTACGGTATGAACGGTGAAACATCTTTCGGTATCTATCTGCTCCTACTTATTCCTATTATTTAACTTGGTTCGGTAGTCTGGGTCCTGAAAGAACGCCGGAAAATAAAATGATTGCCCCTGGACATGACACACTGAAGTCTCAGTGCGTTGTGTCTTTTTTTATTGGCCGGTATGAAACAGGAATTCTCCCAGGTTCATACCATAATCGGCATCCAAATGGCATGAAATACGTAATTTCAACAGGTTCATGCCATTTCTCCACCTTTTATGACACCAAATGCATCTTGTTACGTGCTTCATGTCATTTACCGCTTCCAAATGGCACGAAACACGTGATTTCGACAGGTTCATGCCATTTCTTCACCATTTGTGACACCAAATGCATCTTGTTATGGGTTTTGTGTCATTTACCGCTTCCAAATGGCACGAAATTGAATATGCGCACTCCTTCATGCCACACCCATAAAAAATTCCAAAAGAAAAAGCACAACCCGCCCCCAGGTTGTGCTTTCGTTCAAAATCTTTTTATGCTTTTTCAACTACAATAGTATCGTTTACGATTTTCGCAATGACTTTCTCTACGTTGTCTTCTTCCAGAATCAAGTCTGTCAGCTGGTCTTCGATTTTATCCTGGATGACACGTCTCAGTGGTCTCGCACCAAAACGCTTGTCGTATCCCATCTTGACCAATTTTTTCTTCGCTGCGTTTGTTACTGTCATTTCAATGTCATTTTCTTTGAGCATTTCATTCAGCTCTTCAAGCATCAGGTCAATGATCAGAAGCAGATTGTCCTCTGACAGTTCATTGAAGTTGATGATGGCATCGAATCTGTTCAGGAATTCAGGTTTGAAGAAATCGCTCAAGTTTTCCAATGTGGAAACTGCGTCGCTTTCATCCATTCCGAATCCGACACTGTTGTTGCTGACGCCTGTGCCTGCGTTACTTGTCATGATGATGACAGTTTCTTTGAAACTGACGGTTCTGCCGTGTGAATCTGTCAGATGACCGTCTTCCATGATCTGCAGGAACATGTTCTGCACATCAGGGTGTGCTTTTTCGATTTCATCCAGCAGAACGATGTTATAAGGATTATGTCTGACAGTTTCAGTCAGCTGTCCTGCATCGTCATGGCCGACATATCCCGGTGGTGAACCGATGATCTTGGACACACTGTGACTTTCCATATACTCACTCATGTCGAGTCTTATCAGTGAATCACGTGTACCGAACAATTCTTCAGCCAGTGCTTTAGTCAGCTCTGTCTTACCGACACCTGTCGGACCGACAAAGAGGAATGAACCGATTGGACGGTATTTGGATTTGAGTCCCGCTCTCGATCTGCGGACGGCTTTCGCGACCTTTTCGACCGCTTCTTCCTGTCCGATGACTTTGGATGCGAGATTGCTCTGGATCTCACGCATTTTCTCCTGTTCATCTTTTTGAAGTTTCGTTACCGGAATACCAGTTTTCTCTTCAACAATCAGTTCGACATCGGATACATCGACATCGATGACTTGCTCACTGTTACCAGACTGTGATTTCTCAAGTTGTTTTTCAAGCTGCATTTCCTGATATCTCAGGTTTGCCGCTTTTTCGTAGTCTTCCTCTTCCGCTGCAGCTTTCTTGTCCGTTCTGATTTTTTCAAGCTGAGTTTCAATGGAATCAGAGTCTTTCTCTGCGTTCGCAAGGTTCAGTCTTGAACCGACAACGTCCATCAGGTCAATCGCCTTATCCGGCAGGAACCTGTCCTGGATATAACGGTGTGATAAAGTAACGAAGGATTTTACCACTTCATCAGAATATTTCACTTCGTGGAATCTTTCATATCTGTCTTTGATGCCGTTCAAAATCTGTACCGATTCTTCAAGTGTCGGTTCTTTAACCGTAATCGGCTGCAGACGGCGTTCAAGTGCCGCGTCTTTTTCAATCTGACGGTACTCTTTCAGAGTTGTCGCACCGATCAGCTGCATTTCACCGCGTGCCAGCGCCGGTTTTAAGATGTTGCCTGCATCCATTTGTGAACTTTCGGCAGTGCCCGCACCGACAATCAGATGAATTTCATCGATGAACAAAATAACATCTTCACGCTGTTTCAGCTCTTCGATCAGCTGTTTCATACGCTCTTCGAACTGTCCTCTGATGCCTGTATTGGCAACCAGTGAAGCCACATCCAAAATGTACACTTCTTTATCCATCAGTTTAGCCGGTATGTCACCTTCGACGATTTTAACAGCCAGCCCTTCGGCAATCGCTGTCTTACCGACACCCGGCTCACCGATGAGTACAGGATTGTTTTTATTACGTCTGTTCAGTGTTTCTATCACTTGTTTGACTTCCTGATCACGGCCGATAACCGGATCTATTTGATTTCCGCGAGCTTTATCTGTTAAGTTCGTACCCAACTCATCCAGCAAACCTTCTTTTTCAGGTTCTTGTACTTGAGTTCTGGCACCCGCTTTTTGCCCGCCATTGCCTTGTTTGAAATTGTTATATTCTTCTCCGCCAAATCCATTTCCGCCAAAGAAATTATTTGGATTCATTGATTGTGATTTTACTTCCTGGAAGCATGCATTACATAAATGTACTTGCATTTTCTGGTTGTTTATATTCATTGCTAAATTAACATTCGCATCATTTATACCACAATTTTGACATTTCATGATTAAATGCCTCCTTTATTTGATTCATAGAAAGTAAGTCTGTTTGACTTTGACTATCTTTGACTATAATTATATTATACAACTTTTCAGGAGAAAATCAACAGTGATGCTCACACAAATAAAAGACCTCACCAACGCCGTTGGCAAGGCTTTTTCGGCCGGTTTCACCCTGCCGGTTCATCATTTAATTGTTCAAAACTCATCACTTTGAAACCCTTTGACGTATTGAAAATTTCGTACTCAACAGTCGCTTCCCGCACACCGTATGACGTGGCGTGCGAATATTCCCTGGCAACAGTTACATGATATACGGAATTCTCCTCTTCCATATTCAATACCTCTATATTATGGTTCTTATGATCACTGAAGCTGCCGCTCTCTTTATTACCGATGATTATTTCACCGTTTTCAGACGACGGCCCGGTATAGTTAAACACCTCTTCGTTCTCATCATTGAAGTAATCTTCAAGCCCCGATAAATAGTCTTCCATCATCGCAGTAAGCGCCTCTTCCGTGTCCACATCCAGCCCGCCGAGCGATTCATTATATTCCTCAACATCGATCGGCTGCTCGTTTTTCGTCATGACATCCGCCATCAGCACGCCGTTTTCATCCTCATGCATCCAGAACACACCTGCGAGCTCCATCTCCTCGCCTTGATCCAGCACATATTCCATAAAATGATATCCGGACACAGGGCCCTCCTCAGGTTCATACGCATCCACATCCGGCTCGCCGAGCGCGGACACCACTTCATCATAGCTCACACCCGCATAATACATCACATTTTCAACGACCACTTCATCCGGATTCACATCCGTCGTTGCCAGCTCATCTTCACCGTACGGCCCCGGCACCGAGTACACGACACCTAAATTATCGTATATCGTCACCGCTCTTCCATGCCCAGGGTAAATAAAGTCATATTGCCCGTGAAGGTCTTCGACTTCTGTCTGAGTCATGCCTTCTGTAATCATATCCTGTTCAAACGACAGGCCATCTTCAGGATAAGTCGGTGTCATAAGACGCTCCTGTGTATCAGCATCGTTGATGTCGAATTCAGTGGCTGCGGACTCATTTTCTTCCTCACTTTCTGAAGTTTCCTCAGAAGTCTCCGGTTCATCTTCTGATTCATTCTCCGTCTGTTCTTCTTCTGTATCTTCGCTGTCATTCCCGATGACTTCATTTTCTTCAGTTTCAGTCGACTGCTCTTCTGAAGTTCCGTTGACATCAGCTTCCTGTTCCGCCTCTTCCGGTGATGATTCTGCCGCTTCTTCATTTTCAGCCGGTGCGTCACTTTCCTCTCCGTTTCCGCAGGCTGTAATAATCATCAATGCACCCGCCGTCATCATTATAATTCTCAGCATGACTCCACTCCTTTGTTTTCGTCTTTTATTCATTGTATAATAGATAAGATGTCCAACAAAATGTTTAAGGAGACTGTTATGTCGTTCAAATTGACCAGAAAAACCAGCTGGTTCGGCAGCGCGACCGGTGTGGAAGTATATATAAATGATGAAGAAGCTGAAAGTATCTACAGACTTGATGAAAAGACTTACGAACTGCCCAAGGAACCCTCTACGTTGAAGGTCACCCAGCAGGGCATGAAAAGCAATGAGCTGAAAGTTTATCATAATGACAACATAAAACTGACGACCAATAAGAAGTACACCAGAATCTTTACAACTTTCTTCGTGCTGCTCATGGCAGTCATATTTTTCGTGAATGATTTCCTGACTTCCACCGCCATCATCGTCTTTTTAAGTATTGCGGTGTTTTATTACTTATCAAAGATTGATGCTTTTGTACTCGAACTCGTGATGGATAAAAAAGAGGATGAATGAATCATCACATAAAAAATGCCCGGAATCTCAAGATTGTCATTTGAGGTTCCGGGCTTTCATTTTAATATCCGACCAGTGTCACATATAAAAAGGCAATCACTGCCATCACGCTGAAGCAGATGACATAGTATTTATTCGGAGACTTTTCATCTTCATCCGGCAGTCTCTGCAGCAGCGATCCGATGGCTCCCCCGCCGACCAGTGCAAGCAGCACTGAACCGATCATTCTTGGAAATGTGTAGAATGTCACGACTTCCATGATCAAGTATAAAAAGACGAACAATGCGACACCCAGCAGACTGGCAATGACATATTTCTTGGTATTTGGATTCGGCATTATTTCCTCCTGTTTTGATTCTTATGATATTTTTTATTGATGAAATCCACTTTGAACACTTGATTGAATAAAATTCTGATGACGATGACACCGCCGATGATCGTCAGAGGTATGACCCAGATCGGCTGGGCATAAAACCATTCGGACATGACGGTCGTAATCAAAAGATATGAAACAACCACCCATATCAAACCCAATACCATCGAAGTGATATTTAATCTTTCCATTTTAAAATTCCTTTCAACTACTCTTCAGCAAGGTTGATGAACTGCTGAATCAGTTCATAATTTAACATCGGGTCGCTCGCCTGATTCGTCGTTCCTGTAATATATAGATCCAGTTCCCGATTGTAAAAGGCGAAGCTGCCGTTTACGCCTGCGTGACCCGCCAGGGGATGCATATCGAACACAGGCACTTCAGCCGACACATCAAAATTCATAAAGCCGTTTCCGTACTGATGAAAATAAAACTGAATGTCCTGTAATGAATCAGTGTTTATAAACGATTCATCGAACATCCCGCCGTTAAAGAACGACTTCACAAATACCATCAGATCATCGGACGTACTTATGAGGCCGCCGCTCGCGCGCATGTTTTCGAGTATAGGAGAGATATCCCGCTCCCCGCCGTTTACGACAACCGGGGGAACTTCACTGTCCTCTTCGTCCGCTTCTGCGAGAAAAGTATCTTCCAGTTCAAGCGGCTCGAATATATACTGTTCATATTGGGACTCCAGAGTATCTTCGGATACACGTTCAATGATTTCTCCCAATATATCGTAATTGATATCCGCATAATATGCACCTTCACCGTTTACGAACCTTGCCCCCTTTTCTTTGGCACTGTCCAATTTCGATGTGAAAGTGAATGATGCACCGTTGTCGATTGATTCTTCGACAAGCGTCAGCCCTTCCGCTTCATTTTCTGCGTAGGCGGGGAGTCCCGTCGTCTGGCTGATCAGCTGACGGATGGTGATGGATTCGCTGTACTCCGTACCTTCATATACATGAAGACCGGAATATTCCCCCGGCATCAAATACATATCAATCGTATCATTCATCCTTATTAGACCGTCTTCTGCCATTTGGAATATGACACTTGCGGTAAACATCTTCGTCACACTCGCTATGCTGAACGGTTCGTCCGCCTCCAGATTGCCGGCAGCAGAATGGATGACTTCGTCACCCTGCCCGATATGGAATACTGCGCCATATAAGCTTTCATGATCTATCTGTTCAAAAATCATATTTTCCATCTGTTCGTCTTTGTCCAGTGATTCAAACGCTATGTAGTCTGACACTTCCTGATGAGGTAAAAATCCAATGATTAAAGCACTGATTAAAATATTCAATTGACCCATCAAAAAGTTCAATGACGACACCTCTTACTTTTTCTTTCTCAATGCGACTGTCTGCCCAATTACATCCGTAATCTGTCTGCCCAGAAAATAAGCGACACCGAGAGCCACCAGCAGCAGTATACCTAAAATGACGACATGCGGACGCTCAGCAAAGATTGTATCAATCAGTGCATTGCCGACGAAATAAAAAATTACGGCAAGCAGACTGAACACGCCCAAGTGCGTCAACTC
>DEQG01000072.1:10047-14241 GCA_002360325.1 Salinicoccus sp. UBA3372
AGTTTATCTGTTTTATTATAAATTCTACTGTCCGTGTTCCATTCCTGTTATCATTATGTACAAAGTACAAGCTCACTATATGATGTCCGGGAAAGGAGAATTCCAAATGGATGCTGCAATCGATCATTTAATCTTGAAGCATCAGCTGTTCGTCCCTGGTGACATTCCAAAATTAAAAGAGCTCGCTTTAACCAAACCGTAGTGGGATAGGATTGACCCGGTTGATAAGACGGTCTCAAATATTGCGGGAAGATTTCCTGAAGTGAATGAAATTTTATTGGAATGGAACATTTCGGATTCAATATGGTTCAGAAGCATTGCCATCATCCATCAACGCCTGCGTAAAGAAAAAACGGATCTGGGGCTGCTTGAAAAAGTGATTATCAATAACCTGAATCAGGACGAGTTCTTTATTAACGAATTATCGGCTGGGCACTCAGATTCTACAGCAAGACGGATCCTGACTGAGTGGGGGGGTTATTCAAAAAGATGAAGATGGTTTAAGCAGGCTGAGCATCCGGGAAGGCAGTAAATATTTATAAAATAAAGCCCTCCCTGTCGCTGGGAGAGCTTGTTGACTACAGCTGGCTGTATGCAGCTATCATTTTTACATATTGTATGTATGAATAAGTCGGAAAATCAACGCTGACTGTAAAAAATAAATCGCTGTTGCTGTAGATGATATCGTCACCCAGCGCATAAATATATACTGCTAATGTATTGTCTCCGGCATCGACGGGAATTAATGTCTGTGTAATTATCGCCTCATTGATGTTCATTTCAGCAAGAGTGAACACCTGGGGATCGTGAGTTTTCCGAAGGTCTGTCAATGTGCTGACTCCTTCCAGATCATCCATACTCGCCGTTTCATTTATCGCCAGTTCATGGAAACCCGGTGCGATGGTAGAAATGATAAGATTATCCTCACTGTCAAAAAAATACGTGACATCCGCCATGATAAACGGTTCACCATTATCATGTGCGAGCTCATCATCAGGGAAATGATAGATGATCAGTGTATCACCGGTTTCCATTTCAACTGAATTCGGCTCAACGTCCATATCGGACATCATCTCTTCGATTTCTGCACGGGATGACCCCTCACTCCCCGAATCCGTAACATCCTTCAATTCGTATTCTTCGGTCATTTTCTGGTATTTCTCCCAGACATCCTTTCCAATCTCATTTGTGAAAGTATCTTCTGTAACCATTTCATATCCCGGCTTATCCTCGCTGGCACCCGCAGCATCAAAATCCTCTTCTTCAATCGATTCATCCGCAACACCATCCACGTCTTCTCCGGCATCGGTAACTTTCCCTAATCCAACGGATGCAGCCTCTTCATCTGAAGAAGAATCCCCGTCCTTTTCAGATGAATCCGCTTCTTTCCAGGAACCGCCCTGTTCAGGCACCTCTTCTTCAGAAGGACCTTCAATATCATCTTCCGGAGGATGCCACTTTTCACCATTCTTTTCTTCTTCTACAGCAGCTTCATCCTCTTCATTACCTTCTTCCTGTACACCATTATCACCACAGGCAACAAGTAACAATATGCCCAGTGGCAACATAAATTTCTTCAGCATCGACGACTCTCCCATCCGAAAATATATTTTATGTAACTTACCACCATTATACATATTCTCCATAATAATTATGTAAAAAACACCAAATTAAATAAAAAATCACCATGTACTCGGTTTTATTCAACGAACAAAAAACTGCCGGCATCTGTATGGGTGCCGGCAGTTTCAGGATTTTTATTCTGTTGCACCGACATAGCCGGCGAGTCTGTATAAGTTGAGTATCAATGCACGCTCGTGCACGGTCTGGTCGACACCGTCGGGAACGTTTCTGCAGATGACATTCACTTCTGTCGCGTTACCTTGGTCGATCAATGACCACTCCTGCTCCATCACTGATCTGTACTGTTCTTCTTCCGTATCAAAGTCGATGTCGAAGACGATTCTGTTATACGGGCTCAATGCTTTGAACGTTCCTGTGAAACGATCGATGTTCCCAACGGTTTTTCCGGTCGCTTCTTCGTCATCATAAATCAGATTGACGATGAATCTGCCGCCTTCTGTCGGATCGAATGACTCGATCTCACTCGTCATATCATTCGGTGTATACCAGCTTTTGAACGAGTCCTCGTCTATGAATGCCTGGTATAAACGCTCCTGCGGTGCATTGATCAACAAGTTCGCTTCATCAATTCTTTCAGTCATTTGCGAGCCTCCCGGTTAATAGATTTTTTTCTCCACCCTATTTCAGCCATCCTTTATCAATCGCTTTCGAAATGGCTTCGATTCTGTTTTTTGCATCCAGTTTATCAAGTACGATTGACACGTAGTTCCTCACAGTACCATTGGACAGATTCAGTTTTTCAGCAATTGTCTTTGTCGGTTCCCCGTCAGCCAGGTGCTGGACGATTTCCTGTTCCCGCTTCGTCAGCGGATTGTCCAGCTCAAAAGCGACTTCAATCAGTTCGGGAGAGTAGATTCTCTTCCCTTTCATAATTTGACGAATCGACTGTGCAAGGGTCTCACTCGGACTGTCTTTCAAAAGGTAGCCCCGGACGTTTGCCTTCTTCGCCCTTTCAAAATAACCCGGCCGTAAAAATGTGGTAAGGATGATCACTTTGCAGTCGTGATCCATTAAATGCTCTGCCGCTTCCAGCCCGGTCATCACCGGCATCTCTATATCCATCAGACAAATATCAGGTTTCAGTTCTTCGACCAGTTTCAATGCCTCTTCACCGTTCGCCGCCTTACCCGCCACTTCAATATCGTCTTCCATATCCAGCAGCGACCCTAAAGCGCCCAACAGCATATTCTGGTCTTCAGCCAGCACAACTTTAATCATATTAATCCTCCTCAATCTCTTTCAGCACTTTCGGTACAGCGATGTTTATTTCAAATCCATCAGATGAATTGACCGCCTGAAATTCTCCATTGATGAATGACAGACGTTCCTTCATGCCGGCCAGACCATTTCCGTAAATAAAGTTCATGTCCTCTGTTTTTCCATCATCTGTCACTTTAAGCAGGATGTCGCCCTTCGTCTCGGTCAAATCTATGGAGCAGTTGGCAGCTTTCGAATGCTTGACCACATTGTTGACCGATTCCCTCAGACACATGCTTAAAATGTTTTCTATCAGCATCGGTGTATCTTCAATATCGACATCCATATTGAACTCGCTGTTGATGCCTGACATGTTCAATATATTTTCAACCACATGCAGTTCTTCTTTTAAACTGACGTGTTTCATATTACTGATCATCTCACGTACTTCTTTTAAAGCATGTCTTGAAGTGTTTTGTATATCTGTCAGCTCTTCTTTAGCCTTGTCAGGATACTTATCAATAAGCTTCGATGCCAGCTCACTCTTCAAGCCGACCATCGATAATTTCTGTCCCAGTGTATCATGCAGATCCCGTGCAATTCTGTGCCGTTCATTGACAATCGCAAGCTCTGCGATTCGCTGGTGGGCAATCTCGAGTTCGCCTTCCAGCTCTTCAGTCTGAATCCGGCTGCGTTTACCGATCGGAATTAGAATTACACCGAGCACCGTCATAATCATAAATGGCAGATGATTCAGGAACAAAGTGTAGTTATCGATGAATCCGATGACCATCGCACCAATCGTCGTGACAAGATGTATCACGTACATCGAAATGAATCCCGCCTTACTCCTTATGATACCCACATAAAATGCAATGAATAAGGCAAAGTACACATAGCCGAATAAAACAGTCATGACAATATTGATTGCGAACTCCAGACTGAGGCCGATGTATATTCTCGAGCCTTTCTCATTATAAGTCAGCCAGAATATCGCAAAGAACAGCAGTGTGGCAATCACACCAAAAGTAATCTCCATCGACGATGTAGACCGGAATATAAAATAAAACGGCAGTACACAGAAAATGATCCATATATATAAACTGAGTCCCGTGTTTTTGGCAAAAATATGATACCAGTCTCTCATTCTGAATGCCTTCCTTCATTGATTTGTTTAATTGTAACAGTTTGGACGCGTAATAAACATCGATTTCCTCCTGCGGCGTACCCGCCGGGCGGTGTATCAGACTGTAAGTTCGAATAACTTCCGGATTTATACCGGGTTGTTCGAACTGACCGATATGTTTCGTATAACTTTGTATTTCCCAATGACTTATGCGATTTGGGCAGTGA
>DEQG01000072.1:14398-20138 GCA_002360325.1 Salinicoccus sp. UBA3372
CCATCCAATAAAAATAAGACCACTAAAATCCTGAGATTTTCAGTGGCCCTGTAAATATTCATATTAGTGGGTGGTCGGTTGTGACGCTTTACCCTTTGCGAACTGTTTCTTCATCTGTTTGAAAGAGATGAACACCTTGTTGTCTTCATCATACAATCTGAACTTTATTGACTCGAGACTTGTCTTCAAAGTGATTGTCGTCGCTTTATGGAGCGGAGGTGTGTTGGCATGTGCCTCTTCCAGATGATAGTTCGGTACTCTGGGCGCCAGATGGTGGACGTGGTGGTAGCCGATGCTGCCCGTCATCCACTCGAGCCATTTCGGTAATTTGTAATAGGAACTGCCGTCGACTGCCGCTTTTACGAAGTCCCATTCCGATTCATTTTCAAAATAGGAATCTTCGAACTGATGTTGGACATAGAACAGCCAGATGCCCGCAACGCCTGCGATATACGCAATCGGAAGCTGGACCATCAGCAGTACGTGCCAGCCTAAAGTGAAACCGATCAAAAGATATGCACTGATTAAAATCAATGTAATCAGATGTGTGTTCATACGCTCTTTCTTCTTCGCCTCTTTACGGTTGAAACGGTTCGCATTCAGGAAAAGGTGCAGCGGTCCGAGACCGAACATGATGATTGGATTTCTGTACAGACGATACTGTAACTTTTCCCATTTGCTTGCTTCTTCGTATTCTTTAACGGTCATCACCCAGATGTCGCCGATGCCGCGTTTGTCGAGGTTGCCGCTTGTTGCGTGGTGCATTGCGTGCTCGGTTTTCCATCTGTCATAGGCGAAATGCGTAATGACGCCTGTAAATGTACCAAAGAAATCATTGAGCTTTTTATTTTTGAAAAAGGATCCATGAGCGCAATCATGGAAAATTATAAATGTACGGATCATAAAGCCTGCTGCCAAAATGCTGAATGGCAGGCTCAGCCAGAATGAAATACTGAGTGCCTGGTATGCCAGAATCCATAAGACGAAAAATGGCACGATCGTATTGAGCAGCTGAATGATGCTTGTTCTGGTCTGCGATTTCGCATATGGCATGACTGCTTTTCTGAGCTGTGCCTGTTTTTGTTTTGTCATTTGCTCCATCTCCCTGTAATCTGATCAAATATAATTATGAGTGATGGATTAAAAATCCGACAGATTGATTTGTCAGGACTTATATATGACATTTGTCATGTTTCTGTTATTTATGGCCATTCCACAGGGAATCCGGCATCTTTCGCAAAAGTTTTCACGTCTGTCTCTTCCGGCTCGAATGATATTTCCTTTTCAGTATCAAGAAAATAAAGAGCATATTGAACGGTGGATGCGACACCTGACTTCAATACATCTTCATCGATATCGAACTTCGGATTATGATGATCCGCACCGGTACCTTTCTCTTTATTTTCAATACCCAGAAATGCGAACACACCCGGCAAATACTTCTGATACAGTGCAAACGGCTCCGACGCCATCCATGCCGGATAATTATAAAGACACGTTTCACCGATTGAATCTTTCACCGCATCGGAGGCAATCTCTGCGCAGTCTTCCTGGTTATAGACGGATAAATTCATCGCTTTCGGCGGAATGATATATTCGTATGTACAGTCATGGAGAGCTGCAATCTTATCCAGCTTATATTTGAATTCCTGCGCCGCCTTCACGCCCTGATCATAATGAAGGAAACGGTATGTACCTTTAAAGTTCAGACTGTCCGGAATGACGTTGTGACTCGATCCGCCGTTTACACTGCCGATTGAAAATGTAATGGCTTTGAATGGATCAAGCGAATTCATCCGGCTGGATTTCAAATGATTATAAAAATCAGTGAACACATCAACGGGCGTGTTTGCCAGGTCAGGCCTGGCACCGTGGCCGCCGTTACCGTCTATTCTGACATCAAACATGAAAGCACCGGCCATCCTCGGGCCTGGATCAACGGATATTTTCCCGGACGGGATATCCGACTTCAAATGGATGCCCCACACACCGTCTGCGCCGATTTCGAGAATTCTCGACAATATGCCGACAACGCCGCGTCCGTTTTCCTCACCCTGTTCAAAAGCGAGGATGACCCGTCCGCTCAGACGGTCTTTATTTTCTGAAAGGATTTTGGCAGCGCCGAGAAGCATGGCAGTATGTCCGTCATGGCCGCACATATGCGCTGCACCGTCATTTTTGGAAACGACCGTCTTCTCACCTTTAAGATTATTTTTATTCTCAGTCATGGGCAGCGCGTCGAGATCGCCTCTTAAAACCAAAGTTTTTCCCGGGTGCGTGCCTTTTATAATAGACAGCACGCCTCCGTTTTTGATCACTTCGGAAGAAAGGCCCATTTTCTCAAGCTCGGCAGTGACCAGTCGAATCGTCCGGTCCTCCTCGCCGCTCACTTCCGGATGTTCATGTAAATCTCTTCTGATTCCAATTACGTAATCTTCTATCGCTTCGGCTGATTTCAAACTGTTCATTTCGGGCAGAGACATGAAGACACCCCTTCCGTTTTTGATTTACTTCAAGTCTTCGAACTGACTGCTGATCCTTTCAAGCGCCTCTTTGATCACCGGTTTCGGAGACGGCAGACAGATTCTCTGGAATTCGCTGCTGTCTTCACCGAACATATCACCGTCTTCAAGCAGGACATTATTTTCCCTGCAAATATCGGACAGCCGTATCAGATCCTCATCACTGAAAATTCTGCTCAATTCTGATTTTAGCAGTGACCGGTGATTTATCAATCAAACCGACCCATTACAGAAAACAGGGATTGTTATATGCATCACGCATATGGGTATGAGAAATATAACAACATTGCGAATAATATATTCAGGAGGTCATTTAAATGAAGTATGGCATATCGATAACAACAATCATCGTGATTATCTTTGTACTGATTATTTTATTCAACAACTAAAAATCCGCCAGGCCGCTTAAAAACGGTCTGACGGTTTTTATTATTCTAACCCTTCTTCGCTTTGCCGATACCTTTAAAAATCATTCCTATAATCAATGCGATCAAAATTGTCCCGCCGCCGAAAATTATGAGTGCATTCATTAATTATTGCACTTCCTTCCGTAAACCATTATTAATTATGATTTACCTTTTCATCGTTATTTTGAAACATTCAATCTCTTTAAATATTATTTACGTATTATTATTAATTATATTTGCTTCCTGTGCCTCTCGTCCCTCAAATACTTCCAGTTCCGTCCACTGGCCCGTCAGCCGTTCTTTCTTCCTGATGACTTTTACTGACAAGATCGATTCCCCCTTTAATTATTAATTATTCAATTTATTTTCCTATCTCTGTTCATCACTTTTACTATTGCCTATGACTTCTATTTTATACGTTTTAATAATAAAATCGATGATAAACACTATTCCGACCGCAACAAAGAAGAAAATGAGGTATGGCCAGTATTCAATATTGATTGCCATCATAATCCCCGGCGCCATGGCAAGAAATAACGCAATGAACTGTAATACATAATGAATCGTCGGCCGGCTGATCATGACAACGTCACCGTCTTTCACCGGCACCGGCTTCACCTTTTCAAATACCGGCAACAGGCTGATTTCAGCACTTTCATCCGGCAGTTCGATTATTTTTTCTTCACCCTTTTTAATTTCATCCACTTTCCGATCGTTAATTTTAATGGCAGTGGGCGTAATTGAATCCAGTCTGCTGTATTTCCGCTTCACTTTAATAGCCATTGCTGACTCCCCTCCTTGATAATATGTATCTCTGAATGTTCATTTTCAGAGGTTCATTAAGATAAAATTCTTCCTTATAAGGACGATACCCGTTAGCTGTTTATTTACTCTTTTAACAGCGCCGCTGACCAAAGTATAAATTTCAATATTATTTGTAATCCGGCTCATTTTTCTATAATGTAGAATGAAATTCCCGACTAAAAGAGGTGAAGATAATGACGGAGAAAAATAAAAGTATAACCGCTGATAAATTTATCATAAGCTCGGTCTCCGGACCTTATGAAATTTTGAAGTCAGATAAATATTTATCTTCGGGACAAAATATAGTGATGTGGCTGGCTATCTACTTACTCATTCTTCCGTTGATGCTGCTGGCGAATTTTCTTTTGCTTTCATTTTTCAGTACGATCATTTCCGAACCTTTCCTTGGTCTGGGATTGGTTTCATCAATATTCAGTATGATTTTTTATGTACTTTATATACCATTTTTCTTACTGAACAGCTTCATCATTTATAAATTCAGTAATGAGGTGAAACCGTTTGATAAAATTTTCAGTGACAACAGCTCAATGCTGCTCCTGCCGTTTTTGCTGTATTCGATTGGCGCAATGATGGCAGCTTATGAGGGCAGTCTTTTTCCTCTGATAGGACTCTTGATAATGTGGGGTGCGATCATTACTTATATCGTCCGTTCAATCAACCAGCTGAAATACTATCAGGAAGCGTCCGGCGTGCAGCCAAACATTCAATTATATACCGCGGCTGTAATAGCTCTTATGTTTGCACCGTCAATTATTATGCTGATCCTTTCACCTGAGACTTTATCAATATATTATAAACCGGTCATCGATACATTTTTTGGGGGAACTTAAGTAAATACTTGTACGAAAATTAGATATTCAAGGGGGAATTTCATGATTAAACCACAAAGATTATATGAAGGCGATACTGTAGCAATCGTGTCACTGTCCAGCGGACTCGCCGGTGAGCCGGACATCCGCTGGCGCGCAGAACAGGGTCTCAGACACATCGAAGAGACTTTCAACCTGGAAGTCAAAGTGATGCCGAATGCATTGAAGGGGATTGACTATCTTTATAATCATCCCGAAAAACGGGCTGAAGATTTAAATGATGCTCTGAAAGATCCCGAGGTCAAAGCGATCATCTGTGCAATCGGCGGTAAGGAAAGCATCCGGATGCTGCCTTACGTCGATTTTGAAGCGCTGAAAAATAACCCGAAGATTTTTACGGGCTATTCCGACACAACTTCAAATCACCTCATGTTCTACAATAACGGTATCTCCACGAGTTACGGCCCTGCCCTCCTCACGGACTTTGCCGAAAACATAGAGATGGATGAGTATACAGTCGAGTCGATCAGGAAGACATGGTTCAGCACCGAACCCATCGGGGAAATAAAGCCCGCAGCGAAACTGCGCGAGTTCGGACTGCAGTGGGATATTGAAAATAAAGATAAAAGACGTCCGTTGATTGAAAATGCCGGTTATGAAAGTATTAACGCTTCCGGTGTCGTGGAAGGCCATCTGATCGGCGGATGCTTTGAAGTCATCAATAACATCAGAGGTACCGGGTTATTCCCGGCCCTGGATCAGTTTGATGGCGGGATTTTATTTTTCGAGAATGCTGAAAATAATATAGATCCATTATTCCTGAAAGATAATTTAAGATCCTTATCGATGATGGGCATCTTTGACAGAATCAACGGTGTCATCATCGGCCGTCCTGAATCAGGAGTATATTATGAAGAATATAAGGAAGTATGGCGGGATATATTAAAAGAAGCAGGAAGAGAAGATCTGCCAGTCCTCTATAACTTGAGCTTCGGCCACAATGAACCGAAGTTCATCGTACCATACGGACTGCAGGCAAAAGTCGACACCAAAAACCTGACTTTCGAGATTTTGGAAAGTGCCGTTACAGAATAAAAAAGATTGGTAAATATTATTACTTATTCACCAGTCTCACTGTGTCCCGACATCGTTTCTGCGCCATGTCGGGAGAACACCT
>DEQG01000072.1:20300-23826 GCA_002360325.1 Salinicoccus sp. UBA3372
GCCGGGTTAATCCTTCCTCAGAACTATCCGAGTCTTTTCGATAGTTGATGACGCCGCCCTCGTACTCTTTTTCGACCGCTTCTCTTGCAAGCGCCTCTCTGCTCTTCTCACGGGCAGACATATTTTCAATCACTTCGACTTTGAATGTATTCGAATATTTTGCCGTGACCAGCACCGCCAGCAGCAAAGGAATAAATGCCCACAACCCAAATTTTTCATATATCGGGAACATAACCGGCAACATAAGAAGTGAAGCTAAAAAGCCGTACATCAAATAATTGGCTATAGTGTGCCGGATCAGTACCACATCTCCATTTTTGACAGTCACCCTGTTGCTGAGATCGAATACTTCATTGTAGTTGATCCGGAACAGCGCACCCTGTCTGTGTAAATCCACAGTGAGCTCTTCTTCATTATTAATGGAACCGAATTTTTCATCATCCAGTTTAAAATCGACCGATTTCCAAAATCCGAACACGCCGGTCTTCCTCAACACCCTTATATTCATTTTCCGTTTCATTTTCTCAACAACCTTCTATGACAGTTACCACCATTTTAAAGTTTTCTCTCAAATTCATAAAGCAATTATACTTTTATTTTTAATGTGTCTCATTTAAGATGCAAAAAGCTCATCATCGACGCAGCACACTGTGAACTTATTTTATTCCAACGCATTTTAATGTAATATTATTAATACCAAGTTATTTATTAAAGGAGTCGTCCAATTGTCACATACAACAGATTCGAAAGATATTTTAAATAAAATGATCGGCGGCCTGGAATCCGTATATCCCGAAATGATTGATGTAAGACGGGATTTCCATATGCACCCCGAGCTCTCTTTCAAAGAAGTCCGTACGCCGAAAATCATTGCCGAGCATTTAAAAGCGCTTGGCATCGAGACTTATGAAAATGTCGGTACAAGCGGTGTCGTCGGCTTTCTTCGCGGCAGAAATCCAGGTCCGACAGTGGCACTCCGTGCAGATTTCGATGCCTTGCCGATGCAGGATGAAAAAGACGTACCATACAAATCCACAGTCGACGGCGTAACACACGCCTGCGGGCACGATATTCATACAACCGCGCTGATGATGGTTGAAAAAGTTTTAGTGCAGTATAAAGACCAGCTTGATGGCACCATCATATTTATACATCAGCACGGCGAGGAAGAACCGCCGGGCGGTGCTTCAGAAATCATTGCATCCGGTCTCCTGAAAGATGTCGACTATATTTATGGTGCACATGTATGGGATGACGGTGTGCTCGGAGAAATCGGATTTACCGAAGGCTATGCCATGGGGGCCGGCGATAATTTTGAAATCCATCTAAACGGTGACGGCGGCCACGGTGCGATGCCGCACACTTCGACCGATACGCTCGTCGCCGGTTGCCAGCTCGTCGGCAATCTGCAGAATATCATCAGCCGCAGACTCGATCCACAGCAGTCCGGAGTCGTTACAATCGGTACTATAAAATCCGGCGATTCCTATAATGTGATTCCGTCCAAAGCTTATATCGCCGGCACTTCACGCTGTTTCAACCCGAGGACGAAACAGCAGATGCGCGGCTGGATCGAGCATATTTCCAAAACGACTGCCGAACAGTTCGGAGTATCGGCAGAAGTGGTTTTTGCGCAGGGCTACGGGTCAGTATACAACCATGTTCCTGAAACCAGAAACTTAAAATCACTGGTTGATACACATCTTCCAAACTTGACCACTGTAAATAAAGAGCCGGCACTCACGGCAGAAGACTTCGCAGATTATTTGGATGAGTTTCCGGGAACGTTCTTCTTTGTCAGCGGTCACAGCGATGAAACTGCACCGAGATACTCACTCCACCATCCGAAATTTGATCCGGATGAGCGCTCGATGATCAATATCGGAAAAGTATTTTTAACGGCTATATCACATCATATGTTCGGTCTCGATGCCTCATCTGATTCATAGCATCGCATTCCAAACATCAAAATATTTGAATTTTATATGCTGCTCTCATATATCAAATTGAAATAAGTCACACCCAATGGAGGGTTAATATGAACAGGCAGGAAGAAAAAATCATTGAACTCGCTGAACCTGGTGATGAGATTATTATACTGGACCTAAAAAGGACCAGTCTTTTGCGAGACTTTCAATCAGCAGCTTTATGAATCTACCGTTCACTTCCAAAGATGCACTTGCTGAAAGAGTCAGAGTCAACGCGTATTTCTTACTCAGAAATTCTGACAAACACACACTATATTCAATGGTTGAAGATTTATCTTATGATGTATCTGAAGAAATCAAAAATCCGACGAACATCATTCCTTCGTATTTATGGGATATAAATTCAAGTATTCAGAAGTGATGTAATAAATCAACCGCCATCCTGGTTCAGGATGGCGGTTTTCTCTTCCGAAGAAACCGCAATATATGTCTGTTCACCATTTCAGGCTGTTCATGATTGACCCAGTGCGTCGCATTTTCAATCCATGCGATTTCACCGTCATCAAGCAGTTTAAAGCTTGCTTCAGCAAGTTCTTCCGATAAGAAATCATCATTGACTCCCCATATGATCTTCACAGGCACATCCACTCTCTTTTCAAGACTTTTAAGACCGGCCGGCCCCGCACGGTACCAGTTCAGCATCGCCGTCAGTGCCCCTTCCTCGGACCATGCCTGCTCATATTCATCCATGTCCGCTTCACTGAAAGCATTACGATTTCCGGTCTGTTTCATTACACGTTTCATCGCCCTGTAATTATTGAAACTTAATAACTTTTCAGGCACTCCCGGCATTTGAAAAAATAACATATATAAACTTTTGAACATCTGTTTAGGATGCCGCTTCATCACTTCCGGCATGACAACCGGGTGCGGGATGTTGATGGCGATGAATTTCTCGACAATTTCAGGCAGGGTGCTCACCAGATGCCAGCCGACCGCCCCGCCCCAGTCATGACCGATCACAATTGCCCGGTCTTTATTATAATGATGGATGATTGCCTCGACGTCATCCCTCAGCTTATCGATATGATATTCGTTCACACCTTCAGGCTTGCCACTTTTGTTGCAGCCGCGCTGATCAGGCGCCACCACTCTGTATCCGGCGTCAGCGAGTGCAGCAATCTGATGCCGCCAGCCATACCAGAATTCCGGGAAGCCGTGCAGCAGCACAACCAGCTCGCCTGCTTCATCGCCGGCAACCTTGACGTGGAACTCAAGTCCATTCAACTTTATATACTGAGATTCAAATCTGAGCATAGACATCTCCCTTTCGTTGGACTATACCCTTTACGGTAATAATGAAATCTTTGTAAACGACCATATGCTTTACACATTTGTATATTTGACGGGAAAGATATAAAATTGACTTGAATACATTACTTAAAGGGGTTTTATTTATGACTAAGCTGGATGGTAAAGTCGCTGTTGTCACTGGTGCAGCGTCTGGTATGGGCAAGGCGATCGCAAAGCTTTACGGTGAAAATGGTGCGAATGTCATTGTTGCGGACTTCAACTTTGAAGGTGCCGAAGCTGTGGCA
>DEQG01000072.1:23982-27868 GCA_002360325.1 Salinicoccus sp. UBA3372
TTCGAGCCCGTCGGTGAAATTACCGATGAAAAGTGGGATCAGATTTTCGACGTGAACACTAAAAGTGTCATGCGTGCGATGCGAAAAGCAATCAACTACTGGGTGGACAATGATAAAGAAGGCACGGTCGTTAACACTATCTCCACCGGCGGCCTGAACGGTGCACATGCGGGGATTGCCTATGGTGCATCCAAGCATGCGGTCGTTGCACTCACAAAAAACACCGGATGGATGTATGCAAAGAAAGGCATCCGCGTCAACGGGATCGCACCCGGTTCGATTGAAACCAATATCGGGTCAAGCATGAAAGATATCAGCGAACTGGGTATGGAACGTGCAGGTATGACACACGGTCTGTCGCCGAGAGTCGGCCAGGCCGACGAAGTGGCGGAAGCAGCTCTGTTCCTCGGCTCAGATGCTGCAAGCTTTGTGAACGGTACAGTCTTGACAGTCGACGGCGGCTGGACTGCCGGCTTTTAGAATAAAAACCGATGCCCGTTGTGCAGATCAACTCTGTACAGCGGGTTTTATAATTTGGATGTAAACGGATTCGTTCTTTATATGTTTTTCACATGTTATAATGGATGTAATCGGATATTAAGGGTGATTTTATGAATGATAATAAAATTTCTTTTATCGTCTACGGTGCTTTCTTCTCGATACTGCCGGTGATCTATATATTCAACTTCATCATCAGCCAGACACCGCCCCCGCCACTCACGTTTTACAGCCTGATCATCGTTGCCGTAATGAGCTTTTCATTTTCCTATCTATCCGTGAACTTCCGTAAAAATGACAAAGAGAAACAGCGTTCGATCATCAGAAGAGGCATCGTCACAGGATTTCTCGCCATGGTGTTTTCCATTGCGATTGCCCTGCCGCTGACCGCCTTGAATATTTTTGATGTACATGTGGTCCATCTGTTCATGATACTCTTCACCATTTTGGTTTCCGGCGCTTTCATCTCAACTGCTGTTTATACGAAACAATCTATGAATCCACGATAGCGGTTCGTCATGTTAAATCCCTTCAGGTATAATTTGCCCGAAGGGATTTTTTACGAGGTTGAAATTATGCTTGAATACTGGATTGTCACTGTCATACTGATTATAATTTCTGCAGTACTGTATACTTACCGCAGCCGGGCAACGAAGCCCTACAGTATAATAGATCAGGCGATGGCCGATCTCGGTGTGCTGTCTTGCGGCGGTGATACCTGCCCGCTCGCATCATATGAAATATGTTCACCTATGGCACATGAGATGAATATCATTTTCATCTTGACCGGAATACATACTGCGACGGGCGTCGTCCTCCTCCACCGGTTTTGGGGCAGCAGCAAACTGACAGTCGGTGCGACAATACTCATTCTCGGTTTGCCAGCCGGATTGATGCAGCGGCTTCTCTACTTTTCTGTGTGGTTCTGGATGGATGTGACTGCGATTATTTTATGGAGAAAATCATAGTGCTCAAGCAGCGGATTACCGCCGGATTCACGTGAATCCGACATTTTTAATATTAAAAAACACCGCGCTTAAATGCGCAGTGCTGTAAATATCTATTTGCCGGTTTTCTTCTTTTTATTGTCTGTAGGCTTTTTTCTGGAATCGAAACCCAGCTCTTCAGCTTTTTTGTACAGTGCTTCCGAACGGTTTTTAGAGGCTTTTAAAATGTCACGCTGGCGGTTCAGAATATCATTTTCGGATTCTTTGAATGAAGCACTCACCATACAATCACCTCATATCACTAGTTACATTAATATTATCATAATAATATGCAAGCGCACAAACGTCGGCATAAAATTTCAAAGTATCAATGTCCGCTTCTATGAACCCGTCGGTGCCTTCGCTTTGAATGCAGAGTACACCGACGACAGTGTGATTGATTTTAACGGGCAGTCCGATGATGGAGCCGTAATTATGATTGGGTGAGAAATCCCCTTTAAAGTAAGTGCTCGCGCAGATATCCGTGACCAGTTCAACTTCACCGGTCTTCCATATATTGCCGGCAAAACCTTCACCGTATTCAAACTCCCTTGAACGTGCAGAAGTGAAATTCACTCGGTGATATGCCGTCATTTTAAGCACTGTATCTTCGACGATATACAATGTCGAGGATTTGTCCGAACGGTCCTGATGCAGTACGGTGGTGCATTCATCCAAAACATTATTATAAAATTCTGCCGTCCAGCCGGAATGGTTTTCATCTAAAAGGCTCGTAAGCGTCCGGATCAGCCTACTGCTGTTTTTATGATGGCGGATAAATGTCTCGCTGACATACTGTACGTCTTCAAGCTCGACATCCTTCATTTCCAGTTCATCAAGCAATGAATCCGTAAAACTTTCAAGCTTCTGATTATCCTCTTTCAACCGGGCATTCTCCTGCCGGATGGTCTTTATTTCTTCAAGACCGACATCTTCGAAATAAGGATCATACACCGGGTTTTGAAACCTCAATCCGAATATAGATATTTTTTCCGCAGAAGATCTGAATCCTTTCGCCACCTCCACTGTGAGCGCAGCCAGCCCGGCAGCCGAACAGATGGCGAGGATAATGTGTATATAATTGATGCCAGCATCCAGGTTTGCCTGTTCTAAAATCCTTGATGAACTGCCGGCGACGATGATCAATGCGATCACAACAAAAATAAAACTGATTACATAACTGAAAAAGTGTTTTTTAGACATAATAAACCTCCTGCCATCTAAAAACAGAACATATGTTCGTATTAAATATAATACAAAACAGTCCAGATTTCAATACGTAATCATCTGCTGCCCACTAAAATTGACGGAGGTCTATGAAATGACTCATCTTAATCTTAAACTAAATAGGGAAAAACCGGAAATAAAAATGAAATTTCCATCTACCCTTCTTTTATGTATTGGCTTTACGTTATAATAACCGGCAGCTTAACTCAAACGAGATATTTTATCCTGATTGCGAGTGTGCCATATTCCTGTTCCTGTTCCGGTGTATAGATTTCATATGTGTTTTCCACCATCTGCCCGGTGGATTCACCTTTCGCCCCCATATCTTCTGCCGAAATATCTTCGTACATCTCTTTAAAAGTCGGATAGACGGTGAGCCCTTTCACTTCTGCACGGATCTCTTCCACTTCATCCGGCACTTGTATAAAACGGATCGTGTCCCCGACTTTGATCTTCTTTCGTTTCTCATCATTCAGCCTGACCTCAATGACTTTGTTGCCATTTTTAATATCATTCAAATATTCTTCGAATAAACCCATCGCATGTTCCATAATTGTCTCCTTATATCAATAAAAATATGGTGCCTGTAATCATCAGCACTGCTCCGGTAAAGTAGCAGCATACTGCAGCCGACTTTCCTGTGGGACTGGTTTTATTTTCACTCAGACCCTTGGCATAAATTACAGCAGCCCCTGCTGCAATGATGACCGACATCGCAATGTAAATCCAGGTCTGGTACAGCCAGAAATACATGACGAAGTGGATGGTGAGTGACGCACTGAAGACAAAGGGAATGAGGCTGTGGTGTTTTTTCGCCTGCATGACGATGATCAAAGGCAGGATCAGCATCTGGCTCATCGCAATCGTCATGACAAGTTCTGTGAAAATATCACCGCCCGGCCGTTCTGTCAGCGCGCCCGTCGAATAGGATATAAACAGCGCAGCCGGCAGAGCTATCAGGCCCTGAAACAGTGTTGCATATCCGGCTGTGCTTTCTGAAGTTTTTATCCAGAAGACACCGCAGGCGAGCCACGTCACACCAAAGCTTAAAAGAAATGCGAATCCATAACGATTCAGTTCCGCGAAACTGTTCAAAACTGATTCTATTTCCATAAGATTCCCTCCCTTGAGCGATTCACTTCCATTATATTACTTCCAGTGTAAATGTACCAGAT
>DEQG01000133.1:0-1396 GCA_002360325.1 Salinicoccus sp. UBA3372
GGTTAAGACACCGCCCTTTCACGGCGGTAACACGGGTTCGAGTCCCGTACGGGTCATTTTAGGAGAATTAGCTCAGCTGGGAGAGCATCTGCCTTACAAGCAGAGGGTCGGCGGTTCGAACCCGTCATTCTCCATTACGGAGAGGTAGCGAAGTGGCTAAACGCGGCGGACTGTAAATCCGCTCCTTCGGGTTCGGCAGTTCGAATCTGCCCCTCTCCATATCTATCTCTAATATTGGGCTGTAGCCAAGCGGTAAGGCAACGGGTTTTGGTCTCGTCATGCAAAGGTTCGAATCCTTTCAGCCCAGCCAATTAGAGCCATTAGCTCAGGTGGTAGAGCATTTGACTTTTAATCAAAGGGTCAGAGGTTCGAGTCCTCTATGGCTCATCAAGACACTTATTCATTTAAGTGTCTTTTTTTATGCATTCATTTATATTTATTAGTCATTGCATAAAATCGACATTTTTTATATCATGTATGTATAGAATGGAAAAGGGGAGTATTTTATGAACAGAGTTGATATTATTGGCGCGGCAACTACATTCGGACAGCCGAGACTTGGCGTTGATCTGGGTCCTGATGCGCTGCGTTATGCGAATTTAGTAAATGAAATTGAGAAACTTAATATAGAAGTTAATGATAAAGGTAATATATTCAGCGATATGAAAGTGAATGTTGCTGAACATTCACAGGGTGATGCGAACACTTTGAAAAATTATGACGAGGTCATGGATTTCAATGAGAAGCTTGCAAAATCTGTGGATGAATCCGTAGAGCAGGGTTCTTTTCCATTAATCATAGGCGGAGATCATTCGCTCGCGATAGGGAGCCTTGCGGGTATAAGCAGTCATTACGAAAATCTGGGGATTATCTGGTACGATGCTCATGGCGATTTGAATAACAGCCACACATCTCCTTCAGGCAACATACACGGCATGCCTCTGGCTATTTCCTGCGGTGTCGGTGATGAAAAGCTTGTCAATCTTTATAAAGACGGTCCAAAAGTCAAACCTGAAAATATTGTACTTATCGGTATGCGTGATCTGGATGAAGGTGAAAAAGAATACATCAGTGAAAATGATATACTGACATTCACAATGACTGATATAAAGGAGAAAGGGATATCAGCAGTAATGAGAGAATCATTGGAGTATTTGCAGGAAAAAACAGATGGCATTCATCTTTCATTGGATGTTGATGCACTGGACCCGATGGAAACACCGGGGACAGGCACTCCTGTGGACGGCGGGCTGAGCTTATCTGAGACATTGTCCGCGATGACTCAGCTTCATGATTCCAACAAGGTTACATCAATGGATCTTGTCGAAGTGAATCCACTGCTGGATGATAAAAATAAGACTGCCCAAAAAGCCGTATCAATCGCATCAGCATTTTT
>DEQG01000133.1:1515-3023 GCA_002360325.1 Salinicoccus sp. UBA3372
TCTTTTTTAGTCGACTGTTCTTTGACGAATTTCCTTAAATCTTTCCTGAATTGGGGCAGCTGCTTTTCTTTTATTTTCAGATGGTAGGACATTTTATCCTTCTTCTTCTCTTCCTGCTTATATTTAAGCAGATTTATGTTCGGCACCACTTTTTCAGCTACAGGCTGATAAAATTTTTGTATTATACTGTTTTTTTCAACTGTTTTTACGACATGGATAATGTCATTTTTAAGTAGTTCATTCAAATGATAATGAATCTTTGCTCTGGGAATCCCTAACTCGTCAGCCAGCATCTGCCCGGTTTTTGGCTGTTCGCTCAACAGGCTGAGTAATTCAATTCTAAAAGGATCGCTGACACTTTTTAACTGATATAAGTCATTTATAACCAATAGTTTTTTCATTTGGAACCCCCTTATATATGTATTTATAGTATGATTAAGAGTAAATAAGTTGTCAAATAAATGGTTACATAATTTAGAGTGCACAAGAAAGGGGCACCATTGATGGTCGGGCAAAGAATTAAAGAAACAAGACATCGAAACAATCTGACCCAGGAGGAACTGGCGGAAGGTATCATATCCCGGACATATTTAAGCCTTATCGAGAAGGGAAGCGTACAGCCTTCCACCAATGTTCTGATTAAGCTTAGTGAACGGCTGAATTGTTCTTTAAACGATTTGATGTCAGAAACTTCGAATTTCAGATATAATGATGTAGAAGTGTTTCGTGAAATTGTTTATCATGAATATAAAATCGAACATGGAGATTTCACGACAGTCAAAGGTCTTATCAGTAAGGAGTACGAAAAAGCGGATGAAATTTCCGTCTCTGACAAAGGCAGACTGCATCTGATTTATGCAAAATACTACCGGCATATATCTGAAAATGAACAGATGCATATTCACATCGAAGAATCGATAATAAGTCTGTCAAATAACGTCATCAATCAGTTTTATATTGATGCGGTGCTGATCAAAGCCGCCTATTTAATAGAAGCAGGCCATATTACCCAGGGACTGGATATATTGGAGGAAACATATACTCTTGTTTTTCAGATGAGTGATCTGAAGCTGGGCCGGCTGAAATTATTATTTGAAATAATAGAATGTTATTATAAAAAAGAACAGTATTTTACATGCAGAAGATTACTGGATCAATTTTCTTATCTTAAAGAAAGCATGAAAATACATTACAGACAGGACGAATATCTTCTTTTATTTTCAAAGGTTGCTGCCGGGGAGCAGGATTTTGAATTGCTGGACAGTCTGGTGAAGATGACGGACAGCAGCGGGATGACATTGCTTAAATGTTTCAACATGTACAAAAAAGATCAGATAAAAGAAGCAGTTGAATTATTCAAGGGGTATCAAAAAAATACAGATGAATTGAAAGTCGATCCTTTAATGACGGATATATACCAGGAATTGGAGGATAGGATTGGTTCGTTATAATTCATCGGAAAGGACCGGATGAGTGAATAACACTAATATTTTAGAAAATATAACGAC
>DEQG01000133.1:3212-5583 GCA_002360325.1 Salinicoccus sp. UBA3372
ACAGTTTTAGAATGGGGTTTTCTGGCGATTATTGTGATATTTCAGCCGGAGCTGCGGCGCGCACTTGAACAGCTGGGACGAGGCAGTCTTTTCAGATCTTCCTCAAACACTGCGGGTGCGGATTATGAAAAAATGAGAGAAGCGATTGTCAAATCGATCAGATACATGACTAAAAGGCGTATTGGCGCATTGATTGTTTTTGAAAAGGAAACAGGTCTGAAAGAGTATACGGAGACGGGTATAACGGTCGATGCCAATATAACATCCGAGCTTCTGATAAACATTTTCATACCGAATACACCGCTTCACGACGGTGCAATGATCGTCACCGGTGATAAGATCAATTCAGCAGCCAGCTATCTTCCTTTGTCGGACAGCAGCAAGATTGCTAAAAATCTGGGGACGAGACACCGTGCAGCGGTGGGCATTTCTGAAGTCACAGATGCATTTACGGTCGTAGTGTCTGAGGAAACAGGTAATATTTCAGTTACATACGGCGGCAAACTGGATAAAGAGATTACTTTGGAAGAACTGGATGAATTATTGAAGAAGCATTGGAGTATCCTGCCTGCAATCAAGGAAGGAGGCGGTCTCTTTGCTCGAAAGTAAGTGGGGACTGAGATTTGTTGCATTGTTACTCGCACTGTTCATGTTTTTATCAGTGAATAATGTATTTGAAAATATCAATCCTTTCGATGAAGAAGGGAATGACGATGAAACAGAACTGATCCAGGGCATGCCTGTCGATGTACTTTATGATGAAGATGAATATTATGTCAGCGGTGTGCCAAATCAGGTCAATGTCCAATTGTCCGGCAACACTTCGAATATCGTCAGGCTGCAGACAACAAGAGATTTCAATGTACAGCTGGATTTAAGGAACAGAAGTACAGGCGAACATGAAGTCCATTTTACAATTGATGAACTGCCTGAAAATGTGAGTGCGGAAGTGATTCCGGAAACGGCGACTGTCAATATACAGGATCTTGTATCACAGACATTTACAGTGCAGGCTGAAGTGAACGGCAGCCGTGTCGGACCGAATCATCAATTGGAATCTGTTACTGTTGAACCCGATACAGTTACCGTCTATGGCGGTGAAAATGAGATAAACCGGATACAATATGTCCGTGCGACGCTCAGTGACAATACGCGGATTACAGATGACCGGGCTGAAGAAGCAGATGTAGGTGTTTTCGATTTTCAGTTCAATCGTCTGGATGTAAGGACGGAGCCATCCAATGTCAGGGTGGAGATAAATGTCAGCGAGCTGAGTAAGACAGTGCCGGTGAACTACACAGTGTCCGGTATGGTGGACAGTGATCATGAACTCGTGGATGTTGAACTGAATTATGATAATGTAGAAGTGTTCGGCAGCGAAGAGACATTGGACAATATCGAGTCAGTGGATGTTGAAATCGATGTGGATGGGCTCGACAGTTCAACGACACAGGATGTAGAATTAGACTTACCGGAAAGTGTTACTAAAACCGAGCCTGCTGTTTTAGAGGCTGATTTAACTATAGAAGAAAATGACTAAAGGAGAAATTCATGGGTAAATATTTTGGAACAGATGGAGTCAGAGGTGTAGCTAACACGGAATTAACACCCGAACTGGCATTCAAATTAGGACGTTTTGGCGGATATATTCTAGCAGGTGAAAACAATGACAGACCGACATTTCTAGTAGGACGCGATACTCGTATTTCAGGAGAGATGCTGGAGTCGGCACTTGTTGCCGGACTGCTGTCAATCGGTGCAGAAGTAATGAGACTCGGAGTCATTTCAACTCCTGGTGTTGCTTATCTGGCCAAAGAAATTGAAGCGGATGTCGGTGTAATGATCTCAGCATCTCATAATCCGGTGGGCGATAACGGTATTAAATTCTTCGGTTCTGACGGATTTAAACTGACAGATGCCCAGGAAGCTGAAATTGAAGAGATGCTGGACAGTGAAACAGATGATCTGCCAAGACCGACAGGTGTAAACCTGGGTAATATATCAGATTATTTTGAGGGCGGCCAAAAATATGTAAGCTACTTGAAATCTACTGTTGAAGGAGACCTTGAAGGTCTGAAGATAGGGCTGGACGGTGCACACGGTTCTACACATAAACTCGCACCATACCTATTTGGCGATCTGGAAGCAGATACTGTGACAGTAGGTACAAATCCAGACGGGACAAATATTAATGAGGGTGTCGGTTCGACCCACCCTGAGAAACTGATAGAACTGGTACAGGAAGAAAAATGTGATTTTGGACTTGCTTTCGATGGCGACGGAGACCGTCTGATTGCGGTTGATGAAAATGGAAACATAGTAGATGGTGATAAAATCATGTTCATCATTGCCCAGTACTTGAAGGAAAATG
>DEQG01000133.1:5797-6625 GCA_002360325.1 Salinicoccus sp. UBA3372
TCAGGTGTTCATCTGGCAGCAATCGTCAAGCAGTCAGGAAAGACTTTGGGAGAGCTTGCTTCGCAGGTGGAAACATTCCCTCAAAAGCTCGTCAACGTCAAGGTGACTGACAAGCATAACGTGGTCAACAATGAAAAAGTTGCTGCCAAAATTTCAGAAGTTGAAACTGAAATGGATGGAAACGGCCGCATTCTTGTCCGTGCTTCCGGCACTGAACCCCTCGTCAGAGTGATGGTGGAAGCAGAAACCGTAGAGCTTGCAGATGAATACAGCTCTGTTATCGCAGAAGTTGTCGAAGCGGAAATGGGCTTATAATCACTACAACCAAATAAGATGATTCACACACACCCTCATTTAATAAATTATTGTAATGAGGGTGTTTTTCCATTAAAATAGTCACCTCACTTTTAGGAGGGCAGAAAATCCAAATCGGAATAGCACCTGAGCAGCGATGCTGCTGACGAGGAGGACAGTCAACGAGTATCGGCGGATACTGGAGTATTCGTTATATCAGTTGTTAAAACCATATGGGCGCCCATTGACACAAAGCACTGGTTCTAACTTGTATGTCAAAGGAGCAGATACTTTATGTGCGGAATTGTAGGATATATCGGAGAAGAAGATGTTAAGGAAATATTGTTAAAAGGGTTGGAAAAGCTTGAATAACGCGGTGATGACTCTGCAGTCTGCCGATTTCGTATCGAGTAACGATACGGAAATCATTGTGGAACTCATTTCACACTTTTCAAATGAAAGCGCAGATACAGCAGAAGCATTCAAGAAAGTGCTCGATGTATTGCACGGCTCATATGCACTCGGTCTTATGGA
>DEQG01000106.1:0-360 GCA_002360325.1 Salinicoccus sp. UBA3372
GGTTTCAATAAAGCCCAGGAAATAGGTGCTGATGGTATTGAAATTGATGTTCATTTGACGAAAGATAAACAAGTTGTCGTCATGCATGATGAAAACCTGGACCGTACAACGACGGATAAGGGCCTCATCAAAGACTGGAAAATTTTTGATCTGAAAAAAGTTAAGACCGGCATGAAGTTTAAAAAACTGCCCAAGTACAATGAAACCTGGCACAAGGAAAGAGTGCCCGAATTGTTTGAAGTGCTTGCACTCGTTGCCAAAGATAATATGGTCATCAACATCGAACTGAAAACGGATGTCCATGAGTATCCGGGAATTGAAAGGGAAGTGCACCATGTTGTCGCTTCTCACGGCATGAAG
>DEQG01000106.1:436-3194 GCA_002360325.1 Salinicoccus sp. UBA3372
ATCGCTTACCTCACCAACAAATTGCCTAAGAATTATGAAGAGATGATGGATAAATATGATTTGGAAGCCATTCACCTGAATGTTAAATCCGCCCTGGAGAATATCGGACTGATGAAAGAAAAGGGTATATTTTTCAGAATATGGACAGTGAATGACAGAGAGCAGATGCAGCAGCTGATCGATGCAGGCGTCCGAGGTATCATCACCGATTACCCGGATACTGCTCTTGAGATAAAAGAAAATTGAATGATAAAAGCCTTCATTAAGTAATGAAGGCTTTTATTTATCCATTCGAAATTATCTACATTCCGCCTACAGGCTCCAGTAGTGATAGCCATTGGATTCGAAATCTTTTTTATCCAGTATGCTCTTTATATCAATGAGGACTTTACGATCATCTTTGAATAATTTATCCAGGCTGTCGAAATTGATTTTCTCAAGATATTCAGCGTGGGGTACAGCAAGAACAACGCAGTCAAGATCAGTTAAATCTTCCTCGGATACAAGCTGGATACCGAGATCTCTGTCCACAGCTTCAGGAACCGCCACAGGGTCGTGGACAAGCACATTGGCGCCGTAATCTGCCAGCTCATCAATGATGTCGGTCACTTTAGTATTGCGGACATCTGCAACATTCTCCTTGAAAGTCAGTCCCAGAACCGCCACCCTCGCTCCGTCGATCAGCTGTTTTGCTTTGATCATCTGTTTGATGATGTTGCTTGCGATGTGTTTGCCCATATCATCATTGATCTTTCTTCCTGCAAGGATGATTTGTGAATGGTAGCCGAGCTGTTCCGCTTTGTAAGTGAAATAGTACGGATCCACACCGATGCAGTGTCCGCCGACGAGGCCGGGCGTGAACTTCAGGAAGTTCCATTTAGTGCCGGCAGCTTCAAGGACCGCATTCGTATCGATGTCCATCTTGTTGAATACCATCGACAGTTCATTCATAAAGGCGATATTTATATCTCTCTGTGAGTTTTCAATCACTTTTGAAGCTTCAGCCACTTTAATTGATTCCGCCTCATGGACGCCGGCTTCGATGATCGAGCCGTAAATGCTGGAAATCTCTTTTAATGCCTCATCATCCGAACCGGATACGACTTTCACAATCTGCGTCAGGGTATTTGTCTTATCGCCGGGATTGATCCGTTCAGGTGAATAGCCGACTTTGAAGTCCTTACCGTACTCGAGGCCGGATTTCTCTTCAAGAATCGGAATGCAGATCTCTTCTGTCGTTCCCGGATAGACAGTGGACTCATAAACAACAATTGAACCTTCCGTCAGGTTTTTGCCGACAGTTTCACTTGCACTGATCACAGGTGTCAGGTTCGGAGTTTTATCCGTATTGATCGGTGTCGGGACCGATACGACAAAGAACTTCGACTTTTGGAGTTCCGACTCGTCGCTTGTAAATGACATCGTTGTATTTTCAAGTGCCGCATCTCCGACTTCTTCCGTGACATCATTACCTTTTATATACTGGTCCAGTTTGTCCTGGTTCACATCGAAGCCGATGACGTTGTATTTCTTTGCGAACTCTACCGCGAGGGGCAGGCCGACATAGCCGAGACCTATGACCGATAAGGTTTCTTCATGGGCTTCCAGTTTTTCATATATATTCATAGCATCTGTACCTTTCTGTTTTTCAACTTCAATCGCGTGTATTTCCATCTCCATTATTATACATTTTATCACGATACCATGCACCCATTCCATTCTCAAAGTAGAATGTTCACAGGGCATATGATAAAATTAATGAATGTGATTTATATAATAAAAAGACGAATGATATAAAATACAGATGGAATTTTTGGCGTCGTATTCAATGATGCGGAAAAAACTGGGAGTGTAAAGATTTATGAAAATCGCAGTAATCGGCACAGGCTATGTGGGACTTGTCACAGGCGCCTGTTTATCTGAAATCGGCAATCAGGTCACATGTATAGACATTGACGAAGAAAAAATTGAAACTTTGAAACAGGGCATCAGCCCGATATATGAAGATGGGTTGACAGAGCTTCTCCATAGAAATATAAATCAATCCCGTCTGAAATTCACAACAGACTACAAAGAGGGGCTGAGTGATAAAGATATCGTCTATATCGCTGTCGGCACGCCGCAGAATGACGACGGCTCAGCAGACCTTGCATCGGTGAATGCGGTATGTAAATCTTTGGCAGCCCATCTTGAAAGAGATGTCATCATCGTTACGAAAAGCACGGTGCCGGTCGGTACAAACGAATATATCAAAAAAGAAATCGAAGACAGGCTGGAAAACGATGTGACTATAAAGATCGCATCCAATCCGGAGTTTTTAAGGCAGGGTTCAGCCGTCTACGATACGTTTAACGGAGATCGCATCGTCATCGGTGCGGAAGAGGAAACAGTGCTGGATGCTCTGGAAGAGGTCAATGCCGGATTCAATCTGCCGATCGTCCGGACGAACCTCAGAAGTGCAGAAATGATAAAGTATGCATCGAATGCCTTTCTTGCGACTAAGATCAGTTTCATCAATGAAATGGCGAACTTATCCGAAAAGATAGGTGCAAACATTGATGATGTTGCTGAAGGGATGGGTATGGACGGAAGAATCGGCAGTGCATTTCTAAATGCCGGTATCGGTTACGGCGGCTCATGTTTCCCGAAGGACACGAGAGCGATAATTTCAGTGGCAAAAGATGCGTCATATGATATGCAGATCCTTGAAAATGTAGTGGATTCAAATGAACGCCAGAGAGGCATCATCGTTGATAAG
>DEQG01000106.1:3337-3638 GCA_002360325.1 Salinicoccus sp. UBA3372
ATGGACAACGCAAAACAAATTTTATCTTATAAAGTGAATTATACAGAGGATATCAAAGAAGCTGTCGCCGGTGCGGATATCGCAATCATCTTGACAGAATGGCAGGAAATCAAGGAGTTTCCGCTTGATGAATATAAGAAGCTCATGAATGAACCGGTGATATTTGACGGCAGAAACTGCTTCACTTTAAAAGAAGCTGAAAACAGCGGTGTGGAATATCACTCCATCGGCCGTCCTTCAGTCAGAAAATAAACATCAGTGAAAAGTCGACTTTACAGTCGGCTTTTTTGCATTACACAGC
>DEQG01000106.1:3722-11923 GCA_002360325.1 Salinicoccus sp. UBA3372
TGGAAAGGCTGAATGTCGTGAAAAAGAAAAGAATACTGTTCTTCATTTACCAGATGGGCGGCGGCGGAGCGGCAAGAACACTGCTCAATATCATAAATAATATTGATCGGAAAAAGTTCACGCCAATCCTCGTCACACTCAATTATGACGGAAGCTACGAGAAGTATATCAATGATGATGTCAAATTTATAAAGCTTGATACAAGAAGACTCCGCAGTGCAATACTGCCTCTTTCCAAAGTCATCAGAAAGCAGCGGACAGATCTCGTATTCAGCACGATTCCAAACTATAATATCATTGCGCTTCTTGCGACCATGCTGTCATTCTCGTCAGCTGAAAATGTTGTGAGGGAAGCGGCCTGCCTCGGGGGCAGTGCAAAGGAAAATCTTAAACTGCGTTTTGCAGGCCAGCTCTACAGGCGTGCATCCAAAGTAATCGCACTGTCAAAAGGTGTAAAAAAGAATATTATTAACAGGTATAAAGTAAATTCTGATAAAATTGATATTATATATAACCCGGTTGATATCGAAGGCATCCGGGATATGATGTCAAAAGATGAAGTTTCTGAAGCACATAAAGCGGTCTTCCGGCGCAGCTGCAAGACGATTATCACGGCTGGACGTCTTCACCCTGACAAAGATCAGAAAACACTGTTGAAAGCATTTCAAATAGTGAAGGAAGACCATAGGGACAGTCATCTGTTCATCCTTGGCGAGGGCGGTCTGGAAGCAGAATTGAAACAGCTTGCCATCGACTTGAATATTGAAGACTCGGTCCATTTTGCCGGGTTCCAGCATAATCCTTACGCATACTTTAAACAGGCAGATTTGTTTGTACTGTCATCCATAAGAGAAGGTTTCGGCCATGTGCTGACAGAAGCGATGGCCTCGGGGACACCTGTCGTATCGACGAAGGCGCGTCCCGGTGCGGAAGAAGTATTGGCATACGGCGAATATGGCTATATGTGCGAACCGTCCGACGAGGCAGCGCTTGCCGAGGGCATCAATCATATACTTTCTCTCAGCGAGAGTGAAAGGGAAAATATCATTGAAAATGGCCTGAAGCGCGCAGAGGAATTTCATGTAAATAAAATCACCCGGCAGTATGAACAGATGTTTACAGAAGTGCTGGATAAATAATTGGAAAACAGGAGATATAATATGGAAACAAAAAAACGTGTGGTACACATGACTACCGTTCATCACCCATACGATCCAAGGATCTACCATAAACAATGCAAGTCGCTGGAAAACGCCGGTTTTGATGTCACACTGATCGCAAGGCGTGACCCTAAAGGGAATGATGGCGATAAAACAATCAACCATATTTTACTTAAAACATATAAAAGCCGTTTGAAACGCATGATTTTCGGGACTTATGACGCATACAAAAAAGCGAAATCGATGAATGCTGATATCATCACTTTTCATGACCCTGAACTGCTGCCGGCAGCAAGGCTGCTTAAAAATAAAGACAATGTCGTCATCTATGATATTCATGAAGATTACATTACAAGCATTATGCAGAAAGACTATTTGAGTGAGTCTGTGAAAAAAATAGTCGCGTCCGGCTATAAACTGATGGAGAAATTTTTTACGAGAGGCATGGGTCTGTCACTCGCCGAAAAGTACTATCAGGAAATGTACCCCGACGGCGTATGGATATTGAACTATCCAACCGTCAATGAAAGATTCATAGAACATGAAAGAACCGGCGAAGTTGAAGACAGGGTGCTGTATACAGGGAATGTTTCCCATGTCCGCGGCGCAAGGTACCATGCCAAGCTCCCTGTAATCGATCCGGGCATCAACGTCCACTTTGTAGGTAAATGTCCTGGAGAACTTGCTGAAGAAATGTATGATGTAGCAGGGGAACATAAAAACAGGCTTCATATAGAAGGTATTGACAGCTTCGTTGAAAAAGAAGTGATTGAAGAAAGATATCTTGAAAGAAACTGGCTCGCCGGCATCGCATTGTTTCCGCCGACGGAGCATTATAAGAAAAAAGAACTGACCAAGTTTTTTGAATATATGAATGCCGGAATCCCTGTCATCTGTTCTGATTTCCCTGTGTGGAAAGCATTTGTAGAACGGTATGAATGTGGTATTGCAGTGGACCCGGAAGATGATGAGGCGATTAAAGAAGCACTTGATTATCTCAGGAACAATCCTGAAGAAGCTTCGAAAATGGGCAGAAACGGAAAAAAGGCCGTAATGGAAGAATTGAACTGGCAGACTCAGGAATATAAACTGGTCCGCTGGTATAATGGTCTGTTAAATGAGGAACTGTCTTCCGGAACGGGAGAGGAGGTCTGATACTATGACTCATGACAAAAAACCGATGATTTCGGTCATCACTCCTGCATACAACTCAGAAGATTTCATCAAGGAAACAATCCAGACAGTTTTAGATCAGACATACTCCGACTGGGAGATGATCATCGTTGATGACCGGTCAAAAGATGATACGGTCCGGCTTGTAAAGGAAATGCAGGACAGGGATGCGCGAATCAGGCTGATAGAACTTGAAGAAAACTCAGGTTCAGCAGTTGCACGCAACACTGCAATCGAGCATTCAAAAGGCCGGTATATCGCATTTCTGGACAGCGATGACGGATGGTACCCCGACAAACTGGAGCATCAGCTCAAATTCATGCAGGATAAAGATATTGCGTTTTCCTTTACCGAATATGTCCGGACACTCGAAGACGGCACAGAAACAGACTATATTTCCAAAGCACCTAAGAAGGTGGACTGGGATGCACTGATGAAACGTTGTGTCATCGGCTGTCTGACTGTAATGATTGATACTGAAAAGACCGGAGAAGTGAGGATGGTGAACATCCGCACCCGTCAGGATTATGCATTGTGGCTCAGCCTGACAAGGCAGGGTTATACAGCATACGGTCTGCAGGAAGTGCTTGCGAAGTACCGGGTGGTCGGCGACTCCATATCAAGCAACAAGTGGAAGGCTGCCAAAAGGAACTGGTATGTGTTCAGACATATTGAAAAGCAGAGTCTGCCGAAAGGGATTTGGTATTTTGGCCATTATGCGGTCATTGCCATCAAAGACTTGATTAAATATAAAATAGTTGTAAACAGAAGGCCGGGGAAAAAGAATTCCGGCCGTGAGTAAACTAGGCGGTGTCATTTTTAATTATGAAAACTTATTTAAAGGAAATGTTGAGTCGTAAGGACTTGTTATATTATTTGGTGCGGTCCGGATTAAAGGCGGAACACCGCAACAGCTATCTGGGCTATTTATGGTGGCTGCTTGATCCACTTCTTAACGTGTTGGTTTTTTATTTTCTTATTGTCGTAATATTGGACCGCGGGGATACGGAGAACTTTCCATTGTTCCTCGTCATCGGGCTGATTGTGTGGCGTTGTATCAGTACGACACTGAATTCATCTTCAGGATCGATCATGAGGTACAGTTCGATAGTGAGTCAGGTTTACCTGCCGAAATCACTGTTCCCGATATCATTTGCACTGACCCAGCTCTTTAACTTCTTGTTCGGGTTCATAGTGATTGCCGGCTTTCTTGCATGGTTCCGTGTAATGCCGGGGTGGGAAATTGTATTTCTGCCGCTCCTGATCATCATACAGACGACATTCCTGCTCGCAATCGGGATGATTCTTGCTTATGTGACGGTCTTTGTAAGGGATATTGAAAATGTGCTGCAATATGTGACGCGGGCATTTTTCTATGCTTCCCCGATCATCTGGGAAGGGGGCAGACTGCCCCCTGAGTATGGCTGGGCTGTCACTTACAATCCGATTGCCGTCATCGTCACGGCCTACAGAGACGTACTGATGTATGCAAGTGTGCCGAACTTCTTGGGGCTGGGCATCATCTTCGTAGTGTCGGCAGCGGTCATCGTGTTCATGATTTGGTACTACAGCAGAAATGAATATAAGATTATTAAAGCGATGTAAGTATTGAAGAAAATACGAAATTTATAAAAAGAGGGTTTTTGAATTGGCTGTACAGGAAGATTCAAAAATGAATGAAGAAACTGACAATAAAAAAACGGTCATTAAAGCTGAAGGCGTGGGCATCACCTTCTTCTCAGGGAACCATGCCGCAGATTTCAAATCCAGAATACTCGATTTTTTCCAGACATGGAAACTGCCGGAAAGAAACCTTGTCCATCCGCTCAAAGATATAAGCTTTGAGGGGATGGAAGGCGAAATTCTCGGTATCATCGGCTCGAATGGTGCAGGGAAATCAACACTGTCCAAAATCATAGCTGGTATACTGAAAGAAGATTACGGCGTGATGGAAGTGAAGGGTAAAGTTACTGCACTTTTCTCTTTCGGCATGGGGTTCAATCAGGAACTGCCAGGCAGGGAAAATGTATATTTGAACGGTCTGATGCTGGGTATAGATAAGAAGGAAATCGACCGTTATATTCAGGATATAAAAGACTTTTCAGACCTCGGAGACTTTTTTGAACAGCCGATGAAATATTATTCAAGCGGTATGAAATCAAGGCTCGGTTTCAGCGTGGCGGCAAATCTCCATCCTGAAATACTGGTCATAGATGAAGCACTGAATACGGGCGATGCAAAGTTTTCACAAAAAGCATCGGCAAAGATGAAGTCACTCGTCAAGGATGCGAAAATGGTCATTCTGGTTACACACAGTCTGAGATATGCACAGCGGAACTGTAACAGGATCATGTGGCTCGACAACGGTGAAGTCCGTGAAATTGGCGACCCGAAGACCGTCATCGCCAATTACCGTGCAACAGTGCCGAAAAGACATACACGTAGAAAACGTGAAAAGCTCGAACTCAGGAAAACTGAAACAGAAATGACTGACAAGGTCGTCATCCGGGCAGAAGATGTCAGTGTTAAATATAAGCTGACCACCGGTGATTTCTGGGCACTGAAAGATGTTAATTTTGAAGTGAAGGAAGGCGAAGTCGTCGGTATTATCGGCCATAATGGCGCAGGTAAAAGTACACTTTGCAAGACGCTCACAAAAATTTTGCGGCCGGATGCAGGGCATATGGAGCTTCACGGTGAAACTTCGGCACTGCTCGGCTACGGTACTGGATTCAACCCGCATCTGACAGGTGAAGATAACATTTATCTGAATGCACTTCTGTTGGGGATACCTAAAAGCCTTGTGGATGAAAAGTACGATAAAATCATCGAATTCACCGGGCTTGGAGATAAAGTGAGAAAGCCTGTCAAAGATTTTTCGAGCGGTCAGAAGGCGCGTCTCGGCTTCAGTATCGCGGCGAACCTGCAGCCTGACATATTTATTGTCGACGAAGCGCTGTCGACAGGAGACCTTGCGTTCCAGCAGAAGGCTAGTGAACGTATACAGGAGATGATGAGCCGGGCCAAAGTGGTAATCATCGTGTCTCACAGCCTGTCATTCATCGAAAAGATATGTACACGCGGCATATGGATGGATCAGGGCAGGGTAATGTTCGACGGCAGTGCAGAAGAAGCGGTCTATAAATATAAAGAATCCCAGGGACTGTTGAAAAAACCGGTACAAAAAGGCCCGGTCAGACGCAGACAGGGCAGAGCGAACGGACAGGTCGACAGGAGAGCCGGCAACAGACAGCAGCAAAAACGTGTCAGCAAAAAAGCCGGAGCCGCCAAGGTCAACGCGAATCAGCCGCTGAAAAATCAGATGACAAACCAAAAAACGACGCATAAATAGTATGAAGGTGGTGTTTTTATTGCTGAAAAAATTATTATCAAAACCTGTGGACTGGGTTGTCTATTCGGTCATGGGTGAAAAACAGCGGAAACAGATCGGGGATATGCTCTCAAAAAAACAGAAAGAAAATATTACCCGGCTTCTTAATGGTAAGAAATTTCGCGAGAGACGCAAGCTGAAAGCATTAAAGCATCACCTGTATAACCTGGGGTTCACAGACCAGGCATTGAAAGACATGCAGAAATTCCAGGTGGAAACAGAAAATAACGAAATTAAAAGACTCATCTCCTGGGAGATGAGTCTTTGGCACGCCAATAAAAATACCGTCGAGGGTGCAAAAGAAGCAATCAAGTATTTGCCGGAAGCCGCGGAAGGCGAAAAAAGTGCCGATCAGCAGAGGAGGATAGTCATCGTCACTGCAGAATGCCTCGGGCGTCTGGCGCATAAGGAGCATGCTGCTGAACTGCTGGAAAAACAACTTGATAAGGCACCGCACCCTGACTTGTATCTTGCGCTTGCAAACCTTGAAGAGAATATCGAAGAGCGGATGAAAATCATCAACAAAGCGTTTGAGATGTATGAGCTGAAACCTGTCGGCTTTAAAACAGATTACAGTACAGCGACTTACGATGATCTGATTACACTATCATCTGACCAGGGACACAAAGTGCATGACGGACCGAAAGTGTCGGTAATCCTTCCGGCATTTAAGGCGGAATTCGGCATCAGAGTCGCGATAGAATCCATACTGTCCCAATCATGGCAGAATATAGAGCTGCTTGTTGTGGATGACTGCAGTCCGGACGGTACGGTTGAAACGATCGGGGAATATGCAGAGAAAGATTCCAGAGTGAAACTGTTATCCACCCCGAAGAACAGCGGTCCGTACACGGCAAGAAACATTGCCATGAAAGAAGCTTCGGGTGAATTCATCACAATCAATGACGCAGACGACTGGTCCCACGAACAGAAAATAGAAACCCAGGTCAGACACTTGATGGAGAACGACAAAGTCATCGCCAATACTTCAGAACATGCAAGGCTGACTGAAGAGCTGACACTGTACAGAAGAGGGACGCCCGGCAAATATATATTTCCGAATATGTCTTCGATCATGTTCAGAAAAAATGAGGTTCTGGATAAGGTCGGTTACTGGGACAGCGTGCGGTTTGCGGCAGACGGCGAATTCAAGCGCCGCCTGATCAGAGAGTTCGGCCAAAAAGCCTATGTGGATTTGAAATCAGGACCGCTGTCATTGCCACGACAGTCCGTTTCATCACTGACAGGCAGTTCGGCATTTGGCTATGACGGTTTCTTCATGGGAGTCAGAAAAGAATATGTGGAAAGTCTGGAATATCATCACGATAGAGCAGACAATCTGTACTACGCGTATCCACAGGTGACGAGACCATTTCCTGTGCCCGAGCCGATGTGGCCGGAACGTGAAGAGAAAGCAGAAGGCTGGAGATATTTTGATGTGGTCCTGGCCGGAGATTTCAGGGAAAAGAGTACAAGGTACTTATACAAAATCAATCAGTTGAAAAAGGAATATAAGCGTATCGGACTGGTGCAGCTGTATGAATATAACCTGGATTTCCAAAGTGATATCGCACAGAATATAAGAAATGCAGTGGACGGCAGGAGTGTGCAGATGCTTGTCCATGGAGAGAAAATCAAAGCGGGCATACTGATCATGACAGAACCTGAACTTCTGCTCACTTGGCAGAAATACCGTCCTGAAATCATTGCAAAGGATGCCAAAGTGGAGAATCTGGAATTGATCGAGAACAGATTCAGAGATAAAGCTCATAAGCGCCTGGAAGAGTATTTCGGTATAAGAGCGGAGGATATTTCGAATGCTTAAAAATGAACAGCTCGCGTTGGAACTGCAGCAGCTTAAAGCAGAATTGGCAAGGAGTGAAGCAGAAAAATCAGAATCCCTTCGTAACCTGAAAAATGCGCAGACGGAATTTGATAATGCGGAGAAGTTTATTGAAAAAGCAAAGCGGATACCGAGTAACTTAAAAGGATTTGTGCGTGCAACCGGTGCGTATGCTCTCGGCAGACGAAACCGAAAACAACTGTATAGCCCGGCATACAGAAGGAAAGATGCACAGAACAAGCTGAAGCAGTACACTTATCATCTATATGATCTTGGCTTTACATCAAGAGCGTTGAAAGATCTGGAACAGCTCTATGAGACGACAAAAAACAGTAATCTGAAAAGAGCAATCGCCTGGGAACTGACATTGTGGCATGCCAATAAATATACCAAAGCAGGCGCACTGCAGGCATTTGAATATTTGCCGCAGGCTGTGCGCGGCGTGAAGGATAAAAACTTTTTAAGAAGAACCGCTGTCATAGCTGCAGAATGTGCAGACAGACTTAATATGAGGGCTTCCGCAAAAAAAATTCTCAAAACTGTCATACATCAGAAACATCCGGATGTTTATCTCGCGATGGCCAACTTGGAAGACAATCTTGATGAACGCGCCGAATGGATAAATAAAACCAAC
>DEQG01000106.1:12068-12348 GCA_002360325.1 Salinicoccus sp. UBA3372
ATAAACTCCATCCTTAACCAGACATGGAAAAATATCGAACTCATAGTCGTTGATGACTGCAGTCCGGATGATACCCGTGAAGTGGTTAAAAGATATTCAGCAAAAGACAGCAGGGTGAAACTCCTGTCAACACCTGAAAACAGCGGGCCGTATGTTGCGAGGAATATCGCGCTGAAAGAAGCGTCCGGAGAATTTGTCACAATCAATGATGCAGATGACTGGTCCCATCCTGAAAAGGTTGAAACCCAGGTAAAACATCTGATGGATAATGAGAATATCA
>DEQG01000012.1:0-455 GCA_002360325.1 Salinicoccus sp. UBA3372
GCCTCCCAAACGTTCAGATAGCATCAAAATTTCCAACAACTGCACACCTGCCCCTGCCAAACGTTCAGATACGTCCAAAATTTCCCCTATCTAAACGCGGCACCTCGCCAAAACAAAAAAACGCAAAATCCTCTACAGCAAGGATTTTGCGTTCTCAATAACAAGCTATTTCTCTCTCATTCTCAGATCTTCCAAAATTTCTTCAAAGTAATCCGGGAGCCCTGTCTTGAACTCGAGACTTTCACCGCTCTCGGGATGTGTGAATCCGACGGTGCCTGCGTGCAGCATCTGGCCGCCCGTATCCATCGTTTTTCTCTGGCCGTATTTCGGGTCGCCCACGAGCGGGTAGCCGATATATTTCATATGGACACGGATCTGGTGGGTTCTTCCGGTCTCTAAAATACACTCGACGAGCGTATAGTCCTTGAACCGTTCCAGAACGTTGAAGTGTGTGA
>DEQG01000012.1:569-3985 GCA_002360325.1 Salinicoccus sp. UBA3372
ACGCCGTGGACGAATGCCGTGTACTTTCTCGTCACACTTTTATCCACGAGCTGTTCCACAAGGTCCCGGTGGGCGACGTCGTGCTTCGCGACCATCAACAGTCCGCTCGTATCTTTATCGATACGGTGGACGATGCCCGGCCGCAGCTCGCCGTTGATGCCGGACAGTTCATCCAGCTGGTACATCAGACCGTTCACCAGCGTGCCGCCGTAATGGCCGGCAGACGGGTGGACGACCATTCCTTTCGGTTTGTATACGACTGCGACATCCGAATCCTCATAGACGATGTCCAGGTTCAGATTTTCAGCTTCGATATCCGCTTCGACAAGTTCACGCTCTCGGGCGACAATCTTGTCATCGGCCTTTATTTTATAATTCGGCTTCACCGTGCCGCCGTTCACCGTCACGATGCCGTCTTTGATGCGGCCTTGTATATCACTTCTCGATGAACCCGGTACGACCGTGCTCAAAAAGCGGTCGAGCCGTTCACCTTCATTATTTTTGTCTACTGTTATTTCGTTCATTATCACCACTCCGTCCTGTGAAGAAAAACTCGATCAGCATCAGTATGACACCAATCGTCAGTGCACTGTCGGCCACGTTGAAAATCGGGAAATCATAGCCGAAAATCAGAACGTCCACAAAATCCACGACCTGCTGGAAAAGGATTCTGTCAATAAAGTTCCCGATCGCACCTGCGAGCAGCATCGTAATCGACAGCTGCATCAGAAAATTATCATTCGCCTCTTTTTTATAAATGTACAGAAGCAGCGCGACGACGACCGCCGTTACGATGTAGAAGAAAAACATCTGCCCCTGGAACATGCCCCAGGCAGCGCCGGCGTTGCGGTGTGATGTCAGCTGCAGAAACTCACTGAGCAGCGGGATGGACTGGCCGACTTCCATGTTCTCCACAACAAGGAATTTTGTGATCTGATCGATGATTAAAATGACTGCACCGATGATGATCATCGGTGCAATTCTGAATTTTTTCATGACATCACCTACGATAAAGAATCAATGACAGTGCGGCATCTTGGACAGATATCATCTTCACCGCTCGTCAGACTCTCAGCAGTGGAGAAGTTCCAGCAGCGCTCACAACGTTCGCCTTCTGCATGTTCAACTTTAACCGTTACAGTATCGTATTTCTTACCGTCTTCGAGACTGTCCACGACTTCAACCTGTGAAACGATGAATAACTGTTCCAGGTTGCCATGCAGGTCATCGAATTTTATTTCTTCGGGCTCGGTCACATAGACTTTCGCTTCCAGTGACTTACCGATCACTTTTTCATTACGTGCCACTTCAAGTGCACGGTATACATCATCACGCACTTTCAGGAAGTATTGCCATTTCTCGACAAGTTCATTGTCCACTTCTGCAACTTCAGGCAGATACTCAAGATGCACACTCTCTTTTTCCGTATGTGGTGTATGCTGATAGATTTCCTCGGTCGTATGCACAAGAATCGGTGCAAGCAGTTTATTCAGATCAGTCAGGATCTTGTAAAGCACTGTCTGCATGCTGCGTCGGATCGGAGCATCCTCTTTTTCGATATAAAGGATGTCTTTACCGTAGTCCAGGTAGAAGTTGGACAGGTCGACGTTGATGAAGTTCTGAAGTGACTGGTAAACCGTCACATAGTCATAGCGCTCGTAGCAGTCGCGCACCATGTTGATGACTTCATTGAATCTCTGGTACATGAACTGGTCGATTTCATACAGATCTTCGTACTGGACCGCATCTTCCGCCGGATTGAAGTCCGCAACGTTACCCAGCAAGAAACGGAACGTATTACGGATTTTACGGTAAACTTCCGACACCTGCTTAAGAATATCATCGGAAATTCTCACGTCCTCTTCAAAGTCTGAAGACATGACCCAAAGTCGGATGATGTCCGCACCCATCTGCTTCATCACTTTTTCAGGCAGGATGACGTTGCCGAGAGACTTCGACATCTTCTTGCCTTTACCATCCATGACGAAACCGTGGCTTAAAAGCTCTTTATACGGCGAGTGCCCTTTAGTCGCCACACTCGTGATGATTGAAGAGTTGAACCAGCCTCTGTACTGGTCTGAACCTTCAAAATAAAGATCCGCCGGATACGTCAGATAGTCACGGTAGTCAAGCACACCTCTGTGCGTTGAGCCGGAGTCGAACCATACGTCCATGATGTCCGTCTCTTTAGTGAATCTGCCGTTCGGTGAGCCCGGATGCGTAAAGCCTTCAGGAAGAAGATCTTCTGCATCGCGCTCGAACCAGATGTTTGAACCGTGTTCTTCGAATAATTTCGCAACATGTTCGATGACATCGACATCGACGATTTCCTCACCGTTTTCAGCATAGAAGAACGGCAGAGGCACGCCCCAAACACGCTGACGTGAAATGACCCAGTCACCGCGGTTTTTGATCATGTTGTGCATGCGCTTTTTATTCCACTCGACCTGGAACTTCGTCTCATCGACCGCTTTCAAAATGTCATCGCGCACACCGTTGATCGATGCAAACCACTGAGGCGTCGCACGGAAAATAACCGGTGTTTTTGAACGCCAGTCATGCGGATACGAGTGAGTATAGAAATTCAGCTTCAATAAAACGCCTGCTGCATCCAGATCTTCTGTAATCTCTTTATTTGCATCGTCATAGAAAAGTCCGGCATACTTACCCGCTTCATCCGTGAAGACACCTTTGTCATCCACAGGGCTCAGCACCTGAAGGCCGTATTTCTGTCCGATGATGAAGTCATCGTCACCGTGACCCGGTGCAGTATGCACAAGACCGGTACCTGCATCCGTCGTTACATGGTCGCCGAGTACGACCAGGCTCGTGCGGTCATACAATGGATGTTTCGCTTCAATATATTCAAGCTCGGAACCTTTGAATTCCTCCGTGCGTGTCACCTGTTCCTTATCGAAACCGACTTCTTCACATAAGTGGTCCAGCAGATCTTCGACAACGACATATTCTTTGCCGTCATAGTTGAACTGGACATAGTTCAGTTCCGGATGCACGGCAATCCCCATATTGGAAGGAATCGTCCAAGGCGTCGTCGTCCAGATGACCAGTCCGACACCGGCATCAAGGACACCTTTGCCATTCTGTACTTCAAATGATACATAGATGGACGGTGAACGCTTGTCCTTATACTCAAGCTCCGCCTCTGCAAGAGAAGATTCGTTTGCCGGAGACCAGTAGATCGGCTTTTTGCCTTTATAGATCAGGTCTTTCTCCACCATGTCTTTCAGTACTCTGACCTGTGACGCTTCAAATTCAGGTTTATAAGTCAGGTAAGGGTTATCCCACTCACCGTCGATACCCATGCGCTTGAAACCTTCACGCTGAGCGTCGATCTGAGAGTTCGCAAATTCGATACACTTGTTTCTGAACTCCTCGATTGTCATGCTCTTACGGTC
>DEQG01000102.1:0-1656 GCA_002360325.1 Salinicoccus sp. UBA3372
TGACTGGATTACGCGGTTTCCCGGTCACTCACAACTCTGAATGACCGACAGGGAACCGTCCACTTAAAATATTTGCAGCATCAAGATTCCAGCGACAATAATAACAACGGCAATGATCCGTCTTCTGCCGATCGGCTGCTTCGGCAATTTGAATAATCCGAAGTGATCGATCAGAAGTCCCATGATGATCTGGCCGAAAATGGCTGCCATCATTGTCAGAGTGACACCGAGGTGCGGCATCAGCATGATGTTCATGCCGATATATGTTGCGCCGAGAACTCCGCCTGAAAAGAGCCATGGACTGAGGGTGGTGCCTTCGGCCCTGAAGCTGAATGACAATCTTCTATGCACAGCAAGGGCGATGAAGAATAAAGAGACTGCGCCCATAAGAAATGATATGAAAGCTGCAAATATGGTGGAATCGACTTCCTGGCTGAGCGCGCTGTTCACCGCTGTCTGCATCGGCGGCAGCATGCCGGTAAATAATCCGAGGAAGACCCATGCTCTGGAGTGCCGGCCTCCGACGGCAAGTTTTTTATTGGCGTTCATATAGACGATTCCGGAAATCAGAAACAGTACACCGACGACATGCATCGGGTGAAGCGGCTGTGCTGTAGCTTCAAACCATCCGAAAGTATCGATCATGATACCGATGATCATCTGGCCGGTCACAGTCACAATCACTGTTAAAGCGGCACCGATCCTCGGCAGCAGTAAGATGTTGGCAGTCAGGAAGACGACACCCATCAGTCCTCCGAGAAACCATATGTATGAATAGTCCTGGGCACTGAAAAATGACAGGGAAAATTTCTTAGGGTTCACGAAAATATTCACTGTGAATAAAGCGATTGTCCCCACCAGGAAAGAATAGAATGAAGTGATGAATACAGCTTTTGAAAATCTGGAGAACTCGGCATTGATTGACGTCTGCATCGGAATTGCCATGCCGCCGAGAATGCCCAGTAATATAAGGAAGTACAATTTACGGCCCACTTTCATAATAATTTACAATAATTTTAACCAAGCTTATATATTATAGCAATAATATGACTTTTGTATAATATATGTTGTGACTGTTTATGGAATTGAGTAAAATGGATAGATGATACTTATCATAGGAGAGATAATATGAATGTTTCGGAAGCAATCAGAACAAGACGAAGTGTGAAGGTTTTTAAGGATACAGAACCCCTCGGCAGAGAGACTGTTGAAAGTCTGATTGAAGCGGCGACATGGGCGCCCAATCATTACTTTACAGAGCCATGGAAATTTATTGTCGTAGAAGGTGAAGCGCGGAAACAGCTGTCGGAAATCATGAAGAAATGGGCAGCGGCAAAAGCGGATGACCCGGACTCGCCTGAAGCACAGAAGCGGATTATGAAAGTCGGCGCAAAACCGTTATTGGCACCAACGATTGTCATTGCAGTGCTTTCCAGGGATCTTGACAATAAGAAGGCAATCTACACTGAAGATGTGTGTGCAGTGGCGGCAGCCATTCAGAATATGCTGCTTGAAGCACACAGTAAAGATATCGGTGCTATATGGAAGAGCGGACCTGCCTATCAGGCGGAGCCGGTCAAGGATTTCTTCAGGCTCCGTCAGGATGAGGAGATTTTAGGCGCAGTATTTTTAGGTGAATCGGATATGAGGAAAGAT
>DEQG01000102.1:1814-4058 GCA_002360325.1 Salinicoccus sp. UBA3372
ATCCCGACATATATCGGGGTCGCTCTGTTATTCATCGTCGGTTTGTATATGAGCTATTCAGCCGAACTTTAAGGAAATCGGAGATTAGAATGTGAAAAATATATTTGAAATTTTATTGAAGCGCAGCCGCCTGCTCGTAATTTTAATTCTCACTATCGCTTTGACCGGTATATATACATTTCTGACTATTGAAAACAGGGAAATACCAGAGGTGGAAGTGAATCTGATCAATATCACCACACCTTGGCCGGGTGCGGACCGGGCGGACATAGAGACCAATATCACCAATGTAATCGAAAGTGATATATTCGGCATCGAAGGTATAGAGAATGTGTCATCGGTATCTCAGGATGACATCTCAGTTGTGACACTGGAGCTCGCTGATGGCGCCGAACCGGATCAGGTGGAAAATGACGTCAATAACCTGGTCGGCCAGGTCTCGGGGGTCCTGCCTGAAAATGCTGCCCAGCCGCAGGTGGAAAGCATGAGCAACGCTTTTCCGCTTCTCAGCTACATATTCCAGAGCGAAGATGAAGAAGGGCTTGCGGACCTGAAGGAACAGGTGGATAACCTTGCCCTGGATGTGACACAGATGGAAGGTGTCAGCAGTGTGACGGTCAAAGGATATGACGAGCAGACCGTCAATATAGACATCGATCGTGAGGCACTGGAAGAAAACCAGGTGACGCCGGATGAAATCATCCAGGAAATCGACCAGTCATTCAACCCTGTGGTGCTTGGAACTCAGACGGAGAGTACAGAAAATATACGCCTCAGCTTCCAGAACATGCCGCCTGTAGAAACTTTTGAAAATATCAGGGTGGGTGAGAATGATACACCGCTGACTGATATTGCGGATATCGGGCTTGCTGTGGATGAGCAGGAAGATATTATAGAACATAACGGAGAAGAGGGCGTTTCATTTACCGTATTTTTAAGTCCGGGTGAAGACGTGCCTTCAATTTCAAAAAATGTTGAATCGGTCGTGGAACAGCACACCGACCAGTTTGCCGACAATATATCGGTAACGACGATTTCTTCCGAACGTGAAAATGTCGAAGAGATTTTCAACGGTCTCTATATGTCATTGTTGATTGCGCTTGTCGCAGTCATCATCGGTACATCACTCGGCCTGTCCTTCATCGGTTCAGCGGTGGTCATGGCAACAGTAATACTGTCCATTTTCATCGGACTTATCCCGGTACCCTGGATGAGTGTCGATCTGAATCAGATTTCCGTCATCGGTCTGATCATTGCTCTCGGTATACTGGTAGACGACTCGATAGTCGTCAACGATAATATTGAGCGGAGGCTTGTCGAAGGCGACAGCAAGATGGATGCGATGTATAACGGTGTTAAAGAAGTGGCGCCGTCTGTCATCGCATCAACTATTGCAATTGTGCTCGCGTTCTCTCCGCTGCTCTTCCTGTCAGGGGAAAATGGAGAGTTCATACGTGCACTGCCGAGCATTTTGATAACGACAATGCTCGTTTCGACGGTTCTTGCCATCATTCTTGTACCGGCGCTCAGATATATTATGCCGATCAGGAACGTGCCTGATAATGCAGGCATTTTTGGAAAGACATTTACAAAAGCTTCAAATCTTTATGCAGATAAACTGATACCGAAGTTTCTGAAACGTCCGGTCATAACGTTTACAATCGTGCTCGTGATCGCTGTACTGTCACTCGGACTGGCCAGGTTCACGCCGTTTGAATTCTTCCCGGAAGCGGACCGGTCGGAAGTGACTGTGGATATACTGTATGATAACGGTCAGACGATTGAAGAGACGCATGAGCGGGCGAATGAAATCATCGACTATTTAAATGATACGGTTGATAATCTGGAAGGTGCGACACTGTTCACCGGGTCCGGGCTGCCGAATCTGTTCGGTGCCTCACTGGACCAGTCGGGAACACATACGGCACAGCTTGCGTTATATATCGACAAGGAGCAGATGAGTGCTTCGGAAGTCATCGAAACTTATGAAGAAGACTTGAGGGAGGCATTCCCGGAAGCAGGAATCTTCATGAATACCATTGTTCAGGGGCCGCCTGAAGGCGCACCTGTCACATTGGATGTCTATAACGAAGATCTGGATGTACTCGAAGAGTCACTCGAAACATTCAGGGACGCGCTGGAGGAGGAAGGTGCCATCATCACATCCAATATGGGACAGCCGGTGGACACCATCAACTACTCCATAGATGAAGCGGCACTTGAAGAAGCGGAACTGTCCATCTC
>DEQG01000102.1:4187-7509 GCA_002360325.1 Salinicoccus sp. UBA3372
GAACAGCCTGAAACATTCCCGCTGGATGATTTTGTGACACTTGAGGAAGCGAACGAGTACCAGACGATCGCCCATAATAACGGTGACCGGCAGGTCGCAATGGAAGTGTATAATCTTGAAGAAGATGCTGTATCAGACATTGTCGACGGACTTTCAGACGAGGTGAACGCCAGCACGGAAACAGTCGTCGGCGGTGAAGCGACCGACCAGACGGATTTCTTCGTAGAAATCGGTGTGCTGTTTGCAGTCATTGTAGTGCTGGTGTATCTTGTGATTGCATTTGAATTCAACTCACTCGTACTGCCGCTGCTCATCGTGTTCAGCATATTCCTTAGCGTAAGCGGCGGATTCATCGGACTGTTCGTCACTCAGACACCTTTATCGTTCATGGGTGTCATGGGGATGATATCGCTTGCCGGCATCGTCGTCAGAAATGCGGTCGTGCTGATCGACTTCATTGAACTGAGGAGACGGAGCGGTGAGGTCAACATTGAGAATGCAATTGTTGAAAGCGGACGTGCAAGACTCAGACCGATCATATTGACGACAATCACGACGATCATTGCACTGCTGCCGATTGCACTGGGCGGCGATGCACTGTTTGAACCGCTGGCGGTGACAATCATTGCGGGAATCGCATTTTCTTCACTGCTGTCGCTCATTGTGACGCCGAGCCTGTATATGATCTATTACAAAATAAAATACAAGAGCTGACAATTTCCATCTTCTGTCTTTCAGGCAGGGGATGGTTTTTATTTTCATGAGTTTTATATATGTAAGAAAGAGGTAGAGACGGTTAAGACATATAAAAAAAGGTGATGGCAATGGCAAATGAAACAGGCAGATTTACTATGAATGACGGCGGATCCATTCCGGTAATCGGCTACGGTACTGTTTTTATGAAAGGTGAATCCGGTGCGGAATCAATTAAAAATGCGATAAATAACGGTTACCGACTGATTGATACCGCGATGAAGTATGATAATGAAGGTTCGGTCGGGGAAGGAATCAGAAGAAGCGGCGTAGAAAGAGATGAGCTGTATATAACGACCAAACTGAGAGCTTCATATTATGACTATGATGAAGCGTTGAAGTCGGTGGAGGAGTCTCTGTTCAGAATGCAGCTGGATCATTTTGATCTGATACTGCTGCACTGGCCGAATCCAAGGCATGACCGGTATGTGGAAGCATGGAAAGCTTTGATCGAAGCGAAAGAGCAGGGCTACGTGAAATCCATCGGTGTATCGAACTTTCTGCCGGAACATATTGAGCGGCTGATTGACGAGACTTCGGTTTTACCGACAGTGAATCAGATTGAATTGCATCCATATTTCAACCAGCGGGAGATGCATGCATGGAATCAGAGAAATGATATCATCACGCAGGGGTGGAGTCCGTTATCGAGAGGGCAGACCGTCGTCCATGATGATACGATCAGAAAGATTGCCGAAGATAAGGATAGAACCGTCGCCCAGGTTATTTTAAGGTGGCATATTCAGCAGGGTGTCGTGCCGATTCCTAAAGCGGCGAGTGAAAATCATCAAAAAGAAAATCTTGATATATTCAATTTTGAATTGACTGCCGGCGAGATGGACCAGATGAACGGCCTGACTAAGGAAGACGGTCGGATCGGCGGTCAGGACCCTATGGAATATGAAGAATTTTAGAATGATGACCACTTGAAGCGGATAGATATTTATGCACCCGGCGGGCCGTAAACTCACCGGGTTTTTATTTCGGAAAATAATTATGAAAGCGGATACATAATGTTTGTGAGATTGAAAATAATGAGATAAAATTGAAGTATATTATACAAAGGGGTGTATTAAATGGCATTTGAATTTCCAAACTTAGAGAATGCTGAGTACAAGATTAAAGAAAAGTATCAGAACTACATCGGGGGAGAATGGGTGGATTCGGCAGACGGCGAGTTTTTTGACAATAAATCACCGGTGACCGGCAAAGTCGTATCGAAAGTACCGCGCTCAAAGCAGACGGATGTGGATAATGCAGTAAAGGCTGCGCATAAGGCACAGGAGGAGTGGGGTAAGACGTCTCCGACTGAAAGAAGTCTCGTGCTGCTGAAAATCGCGGATAAAATAGAAGAGCACCTGGAAGAGCTTGCAGTGCTTGAAACATTTGAGAATGGTAAGGCTGTAAGGGAAACGCTCAATGCGGACCTGCCGCTCGTTGTGGACCATTTCAGATATTTTGCGGGTGTCATCCGTGCACAGGAAGGCGGCATTTCACAGCTTGATGAAGATACTGTTGCGTATCACTTCCATGAGCCGCTAGGCGTGGTCGGACAGATTATTCCGTGGAACTTCCCATTATTGATGGCTTCATGGAAACTGGCGCCGGCGCTGGCAGCAGGTAACTCCATCGTGTTGAAGCCTGCGGAGCAGACACCGACGACGATTCTTCATTTCATGGAACTGGTTCAGGATATCATACCTAAAGGCGTTTTGAATATCGTCAATGGTTTTGGTGCAGAAGCGGGTCAGGCACTGGCTACCCACCAGAATATCAATAAGATCGCGTTTACAGGGGAAACGACGACAGGGCGTATCATCATGCAGAATGCGAGCCAGAATATCATTCCGGTCACATTGGAGCTTGGTGGTAAGTCTCCGAATATCTTCACAAAAGATGTGATGGATGAAGATGACGGCTATCTGGACAAGGCGATTGAAGGACTTGTCATGTTCGCTCTGAACCAGGGTGAAGTATGTACATGTCCGTCACGTGCTTTGATCCATGAGGATATTTATGATGAGTTCATGGAAAGAGTCATTAAGAGAGTCAAGCAGATCAAAGTCGGCAACCCGCTTGATGAAAATACGATGATGGGTGCACAGACTTCACAGGAACAGAAAGAGAAGATCACTTCGTATCTTGATATCGGTAAAAAAGAAGGTGCTGAAGTTTTAACAGGCGGCAACGTCATCGAGATGGACGGCGATATCGGTGAAGGTTACTATATCGAGCCGACAATCTTCAAAGGCACAAACAAGATGAGAATCTTCCAGGAAGAGATTTTCGGTCCGGTACTTGCAGTTGCGACTTATAAAGATGATGAAGAAGCACTCGAAATTGCGAACGATACAATGTATGGACTGGGCGCAGGCGTATGGACCAGATCTCAGAATAAAGCGTACCGTTTCGGACGCGGCATTCAGGCAGGTCGTGTATGGGTGAATACGTATCATGATTACCCGGCACACGCTGCATTTGGCGGATATAAAATGAGTGGTATCGGAAGAGAGAACCATAAGATGATGTTAAGTCATTACCAGCAGACGAAAAACCTGCTGATCAGCTA
>DEQG01000019.1:0-3140 GCA_002360325.1 Salinicoccus sp. UBA3372
CGTCCGCTCTTTTCTTCTTCATCATCAAGTTCACTGAGGCTGTCGACTTCACGTGCTTCATAGTTTCTGTCGAGTTCAGCGCGTGTTGTTGGTCCGGAGTCGCTCTCGTCCAGTTTTTCTCCAGCACTGAATGTTGAGCCGATGCTTTCCGTCTCGGCGGAAATGTTTGCCACACCCGGGTTGTCCTCTTCGCCGACACCCTGCTTTTCATGCGGTTCACCGCCGACATTATTGTCATTGCTGTCATAGCGGGATTCTGCATCTTCGTCACTGCCCATCTTCTCCGATTCACCTAAAGCGGCCTCATTGATGTGGAGCAGAATATCTCCCGCCTGCAGCGAAGTGATATAATCTTCTTTCTCAGACTCATTTAAATCAAGGTCGGCCAGTGCACGTTCTTCAGGTTCTTCTGAAGTGAAAAGAGAGACGAACCTGTCCCACGCGGATCCATCCGCATTTTTAAAATTCACACCTGTGTAGTTTAGGGAAGTGCCTTCCAAAGACTCTTTTGAAAATACTGTAATGTCATTATCGTGTACGCCGTCAGCCCGCAGACGTTCAATTCGTCCGACTAATTCCTGTTCACTTTTAAAGCTTTCAAACTGTCCCATAATAACCCTCCAGATTAAATATTATTCAATATCCATATAATACTTGTTACTAAAAAGATACCCCTTCAAAATAATAATAAACAGACTCGAAAGTTTATATTGACACGGAAGATAATCATAATATGATTGAATTATTACTTTAAGGGGGCAACGTGTTGACAACAATAGGGGACAGAATCAGACGGGAAAGAAAAAGACAGGGGTATTCACAAAAAAGGCTGTGTGAGGACATCTGCTCACAGTCGACTTTATCAAGACTGGAAAGCAATAAGCTGAATTTATCATTTCTGACAGTGAACCAGATTTTGGGGCGGCTGAATTTATCGGTCAATGATCTGCTTGCACAGGAAGAGTCGATTCAGGAAAATATATTTTTCAGCAGGCTGGACGAAGCCAGAGATACACGTGATTATAATATGATTGAAAAGCGATTGGCAGAATTCAGCCATGTGACAGAAGCACCGTCAGCAAAAGTCAAAATGTATGTGAAATGGCATCTTGGCCTGACGGCTTTCAGCAGAAAGGATTATGATACTTCATCAGCACTGCTGAGTCATGCAATATATATCGCGGAAAAGTACAGGCACAGCGACTGTATTCCGCATCTGTATATGGCCAAAGGGAATACAATGTATCATCTCGATGAGAAACCGTTAAAATATTATGCATATGCAGAAGAGCTGTGTCACGGGCTGGAAGTGCCGAATTTCAAATTGGAAATGAAAATCCTTTATAACTTGATTGTGTCGTACAGCAAGGACGGCCAGTATCGTAAAGTCATTTTAAAATGTAAAAGAGCAGTCCAGCTGCTGAGCCAGAATGAATCAGCATATTTGATGAGTGACATTTATTATTTATGGATCAATGCCCATGTTAAGCTGGGTGAATTGGATGAATACGAATATTTGAAGATGAAGACCCGCATTATTTTCGAGCATGGTAATAGACTGGAAATGTTGGACAAATTAGAAAACTATTCACCAGTGAATAGTTGAATAAACTCTATATCCCTATATGTATTTCTCATTTATTATTGAGATAAATTTCCATATTTAAATGGGAGTTACATTTACGAAGGGGTTTGTTTATTATGAACAACAAAAGGTTTTTAACAGAACTGATGCAGAGGGGACAGGGAAGAAGCATGTCGGTTCATGACTGCGGAAAACCTGCGGGTGTATATTGATGCCTATGGACAATAAACCGCCGCTAAGCCGCAAAGAAGAACGTCTGCTCGTCTATCTGCTGCTCATGGAAAGGCGTGACCGCTACAAAAAGGGCAGCGAAGATTATATGAGCTATGACTACTATATCGACATTGTCATCAATGGAATCGAAAGCAAGTACCATGAAATATTTGAACATATCCATCATATGGACAATGGCATCTCGAAAGAGGTGAGTGAGGAAGTCGAGATTATACTCCGCATGTACCACTGCATAGAGACTTCTTTTGAATTTTTGACACATGATGATCAGCAGTCTTTAAGAAAGAAGTACATCGTCGATTTCGGCGGTTTCAGAAGCGATATGGAAGAGGAACACAATTATTTGAGCTACTACAGGTTCCTGAAAAAGCATGAACAGAATAAACTGCCGAAAGTCATTGAGAATCCAGCGCTCAATATAGAGATATACCGCAGGATGCTGTTAAAATTCAAAAATTTCGACATTCCGAAAATCGGTATACCGACTTATATTACAAAACAGCAGCTGATCGAGTTATTTTCAGTACAGGAAAGAAAGTCATCTTGAGATACATAAATTAAAACGTCCATGCATAATTTTGTGCATGGACGTTCGTCTTTTAATAGATTTCCGAGTCCGGTGTCTCCCCGGCATCCTGCTCCCTCGTAAATTTCGCTTCATCGTTGTAGAACAGGAGGAATTCGCCGTCTTTGATTCTGTTTAAGTATTCCTCGGCCGTATCTTCCTTCAGCCCGATGTCATAAATATAATTGCCTGCCGGCTCATTGGCTGTGAATATCGATTTTATGCCTTCAGCCTGTTCATAGTAGGGGTGGAAATTGATATCAGTGTATTTGATCCACTGCATCTCGTCCGGGTCTGAGTCTTCATCTGCCAGCAAATGAAAGTCCTCTTCGAAGTAATCATCTGTCTTTAACATTTCAATTTCCTTCAATACTTCATTACGATCAGAAAAGAATTCATAGTAGTTCATAGACTTTGCCTCCGATAATTGATGTGTTATTTATATTTACCCTCACAGTTCATTTTTCACTCATCATATTACAGATATTTATCCAGTAATCATGTACAATTGAGTTGTATATTATCGTTCACTTTGTTATGATATTATAATTATTTATTTCATATAATCACAGTAATATGGATTGTGAGTTTCTATGGTTTTCCATAAAAAAACCTACTATGAGATAGCAATTAATCGAATACTTTAATTGTTCTTCGTCATGTTCATTTATTGGAGGTTATCAACAATAATACAGGAGGCAATAAGATGTGGGAAAGTAAGTTTGAAAAAGAAGGTTTAACGTTTGATGATGTGTT
>DEQG01000019.1:3245-6125 GCA_002360325.1 Salinicoccus sp. UBA3372
ATGGATACGGTGACGGAATCGGCCATGGCAATTGCGATTGCACGTCAGGGCGGCCTCGGCGTCATTCATAAAAATATGTCAATCGAAGCCCAGTCAGAAGAAGTGGAGAAAGTGAAGCGGTCGGAAAATGGTGTCATCAAACATCCATTCTTCCTGACAAAAGAAGAAGAAGTGTATGCAGCGGAACATCTGATGGCGAAATACCGTATATCAGGCGTACCGATCGTAAGTAATCCGGAAGAGAAGAAGCTGATCGGTATCATCACGAACCGCGACCTGCGTTTTATAGAAGATTATTCGACGACGATTGATGATGTGATGACGAAAGATAACCTTATTACGGGCACTGTCGGAACGACTCTTGAAGAGGCGAGCAGAATTTTACAGAAACACCGTATAGAAAAGCTGCCGCTTGTTGATGACAATAATATTCTGCAGGGCCTGATCACGATCAAAGATATAGAGAAAGTGATTGAATTCCCTGATTCAGCAAAAGACGACCAGGGACGCCTGCTTGTCGCTGCGGCAATCGGTATCGCAAAAGAGACGGAAAAGCGTGCCGAAGAACTCGTAAAGGCCGGAGCCGACGCACTTGTAATAGATACGGCACACGGACATTCACAGGGTGTGCTTGATGCGATCAAAGATATTCGCGGCAAGTATCCGAATATCACGCTCATCGCAGGGAATGTGGCGACTTCAGAAGGTACTGCCGCATTGTTCGATGCAGGCGTTGATGTTGTCAAAGTCGGCATCGGACCGGGCTCTATCTGTACGACGCGTGTCGTGACAGGGGTCGGGGTGCCGCAGATTACAGCTGTATATGACGCTGCGACAGAAGCACGTAAACGCGGCAAGGCAATCATCGCAGACGGCGGAATCAAATTATCAGGTGACATTACGAAAGCAATTGCTGCAGGCGGACATGCAATCATGCTCGGCAGCCTGCTTGCAGGTACGACGGAATCACCGGGAGAAGTTGAAATGTTCCAGGGCCGCCGTTATAAGACATACCGCGGCATGGGCTCAATGGGCGCAATGGACCAGGGTTCAAAAGACCGTTATTTCCAGGAAGATAAAGAATCGAAAAAGTATGTGCCGGAAGGTATTGAAGGACGTACCGAGTACAAAGGACCGCTTGCAGATACTATCTATCAGCTGATGGGCGGACTGAAATCAGGTATGGGCTACACAGGCAGCAGAAATCTGGAAGCTTTACGCGAAGATTCCAAATTTATAAGAATCACCGGTGCAAGTTTAGTGGAGAGTCATCCGCATAACATTCAGATCACAAAAGAATCACCGAACTATACTACTTGATAGGAGATTTTTATAAATGGAAATGGCTAAAGAGCAGGAACTCATAATGGTAATCGACTTCGGGAGCCAGTTCAATCAGCTGATTACCCGGAGAATACGTGACCTCGGTGTGTACAGTGAGCTGCACAATCCGAGCGTTTCAATAGAAGAAATAAAAGAATTAAATCCTAAAGGCATCATCCTCTCAGGCGGACCGAAAAGTGTCTATAAAGAAGATGCCTACAGAGTGGATCCTGAAATTTTCAATCTGGGCATACCGGTGCTCGGCATCTGTTATGGCATGCAGCTGATGGTGCATACTCTGGGCGGTGAAGTCGTACCTTCACCGGGCAGAGAGTACGGCACGACCGACCTTGTACTGGATCCGTCAGTGGATATCTTCAATGGACTGACTGAGAACGAACGTATGCTGATGAGCCACGGTGACAAAGTCACAGAAATTCCGGAAGGCTTCAAAAAAGTCGCACACACGGAAAACTGCGAATATGCAGCAATCAGACATGAAGAAAAACCTTTCTATGGCGTGCAGTTCCATCCGGAATCCAAGCACTCTGTAAAAGGTGATGCATTCCTGAAAAACTTCATCAGAGATATCTCAGGATGTACAGGTGAATGGACGATGGAAAACTTCATCGACATCGAAGTGGATAAAATACGTGAACAGGTCGGCGACCGTAAAGTGTTATGTGCAATGAGCGGCGGTGTGGACTCTTCAGTCACTGCAGTTCTTCTGCATAAGGCAATCGGCGACCAGCTGACATGTATATTCGTCGACCACGGACTGCTGCGTAAAGGCGAAGGCGACATGGTCATGGAACAGTTTGGTGAAGGCTTCAATATGAACATCATCAAAATTGATGCCAAGGACCGTTTCTTAAATAAATTAAAAGGTGTTTCAGACCCTGAACAGAAACGTAAAATCATCGGCAACGAGTTCATATATGTATTCGATGATGAAGCGGGCAAGCTGAAAGATGTCGACTTCCTCGCACAGGGTACACTGTACACTGACATTATCGAGTCAGGTACCGAAACAGCGACAACGATCAAATCCCATCATAACGTGGGCGGACTGCCTGAAGATATGGAGTTCGAACTCATCGAGCCGCTGAACACTTTATTCAAAGATGAAGTAAGAGAACTTGGCGTGGAACTCGGCATCGCAGAACACCTCGTTTGGAGACAGCCATTCCCGGGGCCTGGACTCGGCATCAGAGTGCTGGGTGAAATTACGGAAGAAAAACTGGAAATCGTCAGAGAATCAGACTGGATTTTAAGAGATGAAATTCGTAAAGCAGGGCTCGAAAGAGAAATCTGGCAGTACTTCACAGTACTTCCGGACATCAGATCCGTCGGTGTCATGGGAGACGAGCGAACGTATGACTACACAATCGGCATCAGAGCCGTGACAAGTGTCGATGGCATGACCAGCGAATTCGCAAGAATCGACTGGGACGTTCTTAATAAAATCTCACAGCGAATCGTGAACGAATCCAAACATATAAACAGGGTCGTTTATGATGTTACTAATAAGCCACCTGCTACCATCGAGTGGGAATA
>DEQG01000066.1:0-4184 GCA_002360325.1 Salinicoccus sp. UBA3372
ATAAGGATATAAATTGGGACGATTCAGAAACGAAGCTGCTGGCTGATTCCGTGAAATTATGGTCTCTTAATGAGATGGAGCAGAGCGGGGGTGAACCGGATATCGTAAAAGCTGAACACGGTACTTTCGTATTCATGGACTGTTCGGAAGAAAGTCCCAAAGGCAGACGGAGCCTGTGCTATGATCAGTCTGCACTGGAATCGAGAAAGAAGCACAAACCTGAAAGTTCGGCAAAAGCAACTGCTGAAAAAATGGGGATTAAACTGTTGACCGAGTCAGACTATAAATTTCTTCAGACACTGGGAACGTTCGATAAAAAAACATCCTCATGGATAGAGACACCTGATGAAATCAGAGCGCTCGGCGGTGCATTGTTCTGCGACTACCGCTACGGTACTGTCTTCACTTATCATAACGGTGCTGAATCCTACTATGCCGCACGCGGGTTCAGAGGCAGACTGGAAGTTTAATGTGTTTTATTTTTATCATATCTTGATACAATGAATGTGATGTAAACAAGATAATATATGATGAACGGGTGAGATATGAAAAAGTTTTTTATAACATTGAGCATTCTTCTGATTGCCTCGGGCGGTTTATTCTACGTCGACAGCCGGTCTGAGGAAGGTTTAATTGAAGACATAAAATACATCATTCTGCCGGATCCGATGGCAAATAACTCATATGACGAAGGTGAATGCACTTATTACGTCTTCGATCTTGTAAAGAATGATCTGGACATGATTGAAAACAGCTGGGGAGATGCCGAGCAGTGGGCCGAACGGGCTGAATCCGACGGCTATACGGTGAACGGCACACCTGAGGCCGGGTCCATCCTCCAGACTTCAAGAGGAGAAATCGGTCATGTGGCATATGTAACAGATATTAATGATGATGACTCCATCGAAATCACAGAAATGAATTTTTATGAACCATATGAAATTACGGAAAGAACGATAGAGGCAGAAAATATAGGAGATTATAACTTTATTCATCCTAAGGAAAATCCACGTCCTAAAGACACTCTGGAGTAAGTCACTTAAATACAAAGGAGCAGATAATATTGTACATTCCCAAACATTTTAAAATCGATGATATGGATGAGATTAAAAACTTTATCATCCACAATAATTTTGGAACGATCATTACACCGACAATAACAGGCCGGTGGCTACTCATACACCCGTGATGCTTATCGAAGAAAATGGTGAATGGACAATTACCGGACATATATCAAAAGGAAATGCACAGCGGCAGACTTTTGACGGCCATGAAAATACGCTGCTTATATTTAAAGGACCGCACGCCTACATTTCTCCTCATGGTACGAGGGCGCCCGATGCGAGAACACTGGGACGATAAAGAAATTTCCCGGGAAATGAGAAGAATCAGGACAAAAAAGTAAAAGCAGGAGAATTTGAGATTCTCCTGCTTTCGACTTTCATCATAATTTTATCACGATATCTTTTACAAAATAATAATTCAAAATGATCAGTGCAGCAATTAATACAATCACGGTGATAAGAGTCCCTGTCCCCGCTGTCACTCCAAAGGCGTCCACTATCACTGAATCCATTACCTCAGGGAAGAAACTGCAGAAAATTGTGATGATGATGCCGAGGGCACCGAACCATCCGTTTCTATAAAAACCGGCGCCAATCAGCGTCCCCGCCAAATATGCAAGGTACACCATCAGTGTGATAGCCAGCAGGTTCATCGCCGGATGCATTTCAAGCGGCTGGTTTATATGCTCAGTGCCCGCAAAAGGAAATAACCCGATAAACAGGCTGATAATGATCATTGCTATCGTCAGCGCCACCGCCATGATTGCTCCGGCATACATATTTGCCTTATAGAACTGCTTCCTTGTCATTCCAAGACTGATTGCCCATTTTATAAAAGAACTGCCTATAATGATGCCCATTACAAGCATAAATATTCTGTTTGAGTTTGCCCCCATTGAAAAATAGGACAAGTTATCCAGCTCTTCGGCACCGAATGCCAGGAACAGTGTGATATATATTACGGTGAAAATCGGAATATACCAAAATGCCCCAAAGACACTGATTATGGATAGATCCATCGTGCCGTTTTTGACTTTATTGTTATTCATAATTTCTCTCCTTTCCCTTTTGATCTTCAGTCATATTTATAAATAGATCCTGTAATTTCATGGATGAATATGAAAGTCTGCCGCTGTCGAACATCTCTTCATCTTCTTCCGACGGCATACCGAGTATGGATACCGCTTTCGTCGGTCCGAGTGTTCTCGTATTCACCACTTTTTTATCTTTGATAAATTCATCTATATCGTCTGCACTCCCTGTCACCTGGTAACCCCTGCCCAGAAACTCATCAACAGGTTCATCGACCAGTACTTTACCGTGATGGATGACCATAACTTCATCAAACAGATAGTCCATTTCAGAGACGATATGTGTAGACAGCACAATCACTCTGTTTTCTCTGTTTTTCGCATTGAGCACCTGGCTGTAGAACTTTTCCCGTGACGGTGCGTCCATGCCGTTGGTGACTTCATCAAACAATACGACCGGGGACATTGTCGCAAGTCCCATGGAGGCTTCTACTGCAGCCTGCTGGCCCTGTGACAGTTCCATCATTTTTTTCTTAAGGGTAATATTATATTCATCGAGAAGGGTCAGTGCATAATCCATATCGAATGCAGGTTTATACCTTTTAGCCAGCTCAAGATACTCTTCCACCGTATCCGATTGTTCACTATAGTCTTCCTGATGCAGAAAATCGACCAGCGGCATGATGCTTTCATTTTCATAAGGCTCCTGTCCATCGACTGTCAATACACCCCCCGTCACTTTTCTGTATGTTGCTATCAATGAGAGCAGTGTCGTCTTCCCTGCACCGTTTCTGCCGAGCAGCCCGTAAATTCTGCCGGGTTCAAATTTTAAATTGATACCGCTTAAAATTTCATCCTTCTTTATATTCAGAAACACATTTTTAAATTCAACGCTTACCATGGTCATCCTCCTTTACCATTTCAATCAGCTGGTTCAAATCTTTTTCCGTAAGTCCCAGTTTTGACATTTCTTCTATCATCGGTTTTACATATTCATCTTTAAATTTATATTTCCGTTCATTCAGCAGTGTATTTCTCGCATCTTCGGCCACAAACATGCCGACACCTCTTTTCTTATAAATGACGCCCTGGTCAACAAGCTGGTTAACCCCTTTGGCAACTGTCAGATGATTCACTTTAAAAAATTCTACTATTTCGTTCGTTGAAGGAATCTTATCGTTTTCAGAAAGTGTCTCATCTATAATCTGGTCGCTGATCCAGTTTTTGATCTGTTCAAATATCGGCTCTCTCTCATTTAATTTTCCCTTCAAAGTTTTACCTCCTCGGCCTATAGTCATATACCTATGTATATAACTATATATCATGATGGTGGTATCTGTAAACATTTATTTATAAATAAATAAAAAAACCTTCACTTAAGAAGGTTTTTCTAAAAGCTTTATTATTCTGTCAATCCTGCTTCATTCAAGTATTCTTCAGCCACTTCATATGGATCTGCATCTTCTACGCTGACCCGGTAGTTCATCTGCTGCATCTCTTCATCTGTAATCTGTCCGGCCAGCTTATTTAAAGGTTCGACGATTTCAGGGTGCTCTTCCAGGAATGACTGCTTGAACATGGGCGCGCCGTTATAAGGCGGGAATACGTCCTGATCGTCCTCCAGGGCGATCATATCAAACTGTTCCAGTTCCGCATCCGTGGAGTAGGCATCCAGAAGGTTGATATCGCCTGCTTCAACCGCCTGATATCTCAGGGCAGGTTCCATGGTGCTGACTTCCCCGAACTCTATATCATATTCACGCTGGATGGCAGGATAGCCGTCCTCTTCACGGTCATTGAACTCCAAAGTGAAGCCCGCTATGATATCTTCCTGAATATTTTCAAGGTCACTCACCTGCTCCAGCTCATGCTCCAAAGCAAAGTCTTCTTTAACAGCCAGAGTATAAGTGTTGTTGAACTCCATCGGTTCAAGCAATGTCATATCAAATTCTTCTTCGAGACTCGATTTTGCCTGTTCATAAACGGCTTTTTCCTCTTTCGACTCCAGCTCTTCCTGTGTAAGTTCACCAAGTACAGTCCCTGTAAACTCCAAGTAGCCGTCGATATCATCGGACTGCAGTGCATTGAA
>DEQG01000066.1:4341-10880 GCA_002360325.1 Salinicoccus sp. UBA3372
CAGCGGTGCAACTGCTATGAGCAGTAATACAAGGAGGATTGAAGCCAGTGTAATCAGCATCTTTTTATATGACAGACGCTGCAGTATACGGAGGACGATATCAAAGAATATGGCAAGTAATGCTGCCGGTATCGCTCCGATGATGATGAGTGACATGTTATTTCTGTCGATACCGAGTAAAATCAGATCACCGAGACCACCCGCACCAATCAAAGCGGCAAGTGTCGCCGTACCGATGATCAGTACCATTGCAGTTCTGATTCCGGCCATGATGACCGGCATCGCCAGCGGCAGTTCGACTTTAAACAACCGGCGTGCCGGCTTCATGCCGATACCTTCGGCCGCTTCCACGAGTGACTCGTCGACTTCATCAATGCCCGTATAAGTGTTCCTTAAAATAGGAAGCAGAGCGTAGATGACCAGAGCGATGATTGCCGGCACTGTCCCGATACCGAACAGAGGAATCATCAGCCCGAGCAGGGCAAGTGAAGGAATCGTCTGCATTACGGCAGCGATATTTATCACTATTTCTGAGATTTTCTTCGTTTTTGTCAATAGTATGCCGAGCGGCACGCCTATGATTACTGCAATCAGTAACGCGATGAATGACAGCTGGATATGCTCTATCAATGCTGTGAAAAGATCACCGCTTCTCGACTCCAGTGTACTTAACAGTCTGCTCATTGATGATCACCGCCTTCATCATTGGATAAATACTTGAACAGATCCTCGCGGTTCAATAATTTACGCCGGTTTCCATCCACAATGACCAGCGTATCGTGTTCACTGAAATATTTGAATAACTGGTACATATCCACTTCATGGTCCACCTGCGGGAGACCGTCCTCAGCATTTTCAGCAATTTCAGGGACATTCCTGACAATATCTCCTGCAGTGGACTGCTTCAGCACGTGGCTGTCAATATCACCGATGAAGTCTCTGACAAAATCATTTTTAGGTTCAGACAGAAATTCTTCCGGGGTGCCGATCTGTTCCACACTGCCCGCGTTGAGCAGACAGATGCGGTCTCCCATTTTCAACGCTTCCTGTATGTCATGTGTAACGAAAACAATCGTCTTTTTGATTTTCTTCTGCAGTTCCAGAAGATCATCCTGCAGTTTTTCCCTGCTGATCGGGTCCAGTGCACTGAATGGCTCATCCATCAATATTACCGGCGGGTCTGCCGCCAGCGCACGTATAACCCCGACACGCTGCTTCTCTCCGCCTGACAGCTCACCTGGTATGCGGCTGCGGTATTCTTCAGGTTCCAGGCCGACCATATCCAGAAGCTCATCCACTCGGGCATCTATGTCTTTATTCGACCATTTCTTCATCTCGGGCACCTGTGCTATATTCTCTTTGATCGTCATATGCGGGAACAGGGCGATCTGCTGCAGGACATACCCGATATCCCAGCGCATTTCATACAGCGGAAAATCACTGACCGGTTTTTCCTTGAAGTATATGTAGCCCGTAGTCAGAGGGATCAGCCGGTTTATCATCTTCAGTGTCGTGGTTTTTCCGCACCCTGACGGTCCGATGATGACAAAAAACTCTCCTTCCTGCACTTTGAAATTAACATCCTCAACTGCCAGATTATCTCCGTACTTCTTTGAGACATTTTTAAATTCAATCAAAATAAAGCCCCCTTTGTCTGATTCTCTTTCCTATTCTCTAAAGTTCTCTTTTTCAAACAGTATTTACCTTTATTATACGCAAAGTGTGATTCATATCATAGATGCATCTTTCATACACTGTACAATCTGAAGAAAGAGTAGGGAGTTCACCAATATATTCATCACTGTAAACTTTCTATACTGAATATGACTATGGGAGAGGATTATATTGAATACAGAACTGCAGAATAAACATGTGGCTGACCTCGTTAAGGAATATCCAAGAACCGCTGATGTATTCCGCAAAGTAGGGATAGATTACTGCTGCGGAGGAAAAATCTCATTGAGTGAAGCTGTGGAAAGATGTGATTTTGACAGCGAAGAGATTTTTCTCGAAGTGGAGAGCAAGGTCAGTCAGTCGAGCAGTGAGGCGGGTCAGATCGATATGAAATACTTATCCATACCGAGCATCATAGAATATATCCAGAACAGATTTCATAAAGACTTGAAGGAAGAGCTGCTCAACCTGACGCCGTTCGTAGAAAGGGTCGCAGCCAGACACGGCGGAACCCAGCCTCATCTTATCGCTCTGCATGACCTTTTCGAAAAATTTAAAGCGGAGATGATTGCACATACAGCTGATGAAGATCTGAATGTTTTTCCGCTGATTGTCAACTATGTGGATGACAGTGAAAATGTTCCAGTTCCGGAAGTGAAAGAAGCGGTCCGGAAACTGGTGGACGACCATGATACGACCGGTGAAATTTTAATGCGCATGCGTAAAATTACGGAAGGTTATAAATTACCTGAAAATGCGTGCGGCACATATACACTGGTGTACTCGCGCCTTGAAGCACTGGAAAAACAGACATTCGAGCACGTGTACATGGAAAATCATGCTCTTTTTGAAAGAATTGCTGATTTGATGACGCAGCACGCATAATAATCTCAAAATGAAAAACTGTGCAGAAGCGATTTTGGCTTACACAGTTTTTTGTTATTCAATACAATTGTCAAAATAGTCAAAAAATGTTTTGATGTCATTCTACATGGGAATGAGAATATCAAACTGTATGGAAGGAGCTTATATATGGCGGAAGTAAGAACAGAAACAGTGGACATCACGCTGAACGGCATGGATTTTACCGCACCAAGGAATGGCAGTCTGCTGAAGTATCTTGAATCCAAAGATATAGACATCCCGAGTTTATGTTACCATCCGAGCCTCGGCGCTTTGGAAACATGTGACACTTGTATTGTTAAAGTAAACGGCGAGTTTGTACGTTCATGTTCAACTGAATTGAATAATGGAGATGTTGTGGAAACTGTCGGCAGCGAGGTTCACGAAGCACAATTGATTGCAATGGACAGAGTGATGGGAAACCATGAGCTGTATTGTACAGTATGTGACTTTAACAATGGCAACTGTGAAATACATAATACAGTTAAAGAAATGCGTATTGATCATCAGGAATCACCACATAAAGCAAAAGGACATAAAATTCAGAGAAATGATTTTTACCGCTACGATCCAGATCAGTGTATTTTATGCGGCAGATGCGTAGAAGCCTGTCAGGATCTCCAGGTGAATGAAACATTATTGATCGACTGGACGCTGGAACGCCCGAAGGTGATATGGGATAACGATACGACAATCGATGATTCTTCATGTGTAAACTGCGGACATTGTGCAACTGTCTGCCCATGTAACGCGATGATGGAAGTCGGCATGGAAGAGGAAGCCGGTTACTTAACAGGCATGCTCAAAGATTCATTCAGACCGGCAGTCAACGTAACAAAAGAAGTGGAAACAGGCTACAACTCACTGATGGTCGTTTCCGATGTTGAAGCTGAAATGAGAGAAGACCGTATAGAGAAGACAAAAACAGTATGTACTTACTGCGGTGTCGGCTGTTCATTCGATGTATGGACAAAAGGCCGTGAAATATTGAAGATCGAACCTCAGGAAGAAGCGCCTGCAAACGGCGTCTCAACATGTGTCAAAGGTAAATTCGGCTGGGATTTCGTCAACAGTGATGAAAGACTGACAAAGCCTCTGATCCGTAAAGGGGACAGTTTCGTAGAATCCACTTGGGAAGAGGCACTCGACATCATAGAATCCAAGTTCAAAGATAAAATGGAAGAAAACCCGGATAAGCTGGCTTTCATCTCTTCATCCAAATGTACAAATGAAGAGTCGTATCTGATGCAGAAACTTGCACGTGGCGTAGTGGGCACAAACAACGTGGATAACTGTTCAAGATACTGTCAGTCACCTGCAACGATGGGACTGTGGAGAACAGTCGGACACGGCGGTGACTCTGGAAGCATCACGGATATCGGCATGTCGGAACTGGTCATTTCCATCGGTTCCAACACAGCAGAATCACATCCAGTACTTGCGACGCGCGTCAAGCGTGCTCAAAAGCTGAACGGACAAAAAGTGATTGTCAGTGACCTGCGTAAAAACGAACTTGCCGACAGGGCAGATCTGTTTGTACAGCCGAGCCCGACGACAGACCTCATCTGGCTGTCGGCTGTCACAAAGCATATCATCGACCAGGGGTGGCACGATGAGAGATTCATCACCGACCATGTAAATGATTTTGATGAATACTATAAGACATTGGAAAAATATACAATGGATTATGCTGTAGAAAAGACAGGTATTTCCAAAGAAGAGCTGATTGAAATCGCCGAATCCATCCATGAAGCTGAAACAACATGTATTTTATGGGCGATGGGTGTCACTCAGAAGCAGGGCGGCAGTGATACGAGTACAGCAATTTCAAACCTGCTGCTTGCAACAGGAAACTATATGAAGCCTGGTGCCGGTGCTTACCCGCTGCGCGGACATAACAACGTACAGGGCGCAAGCGACTTCGGCAGCATGCCTGACCGTTTCCCGGGTTACCAGTTCGTCACGGACGATGAAGTCAGAGGCCGTTTTGAAGAGGGATGGGGCACTGAACTGCCGAAAGTTCCCGGCCTGAACAACCATGAAATGGTCGATTCAATCCATGAAGGGAACCTGGACATGCTTTATCTGAAAGGTGAAGACATGGGTATTGTCGATTCAAACATCAACTACGTACAGGCAGCATTTGAAAAACTCGATTTCTTCGTAGTACAGGATATCTTCTTCTCTAAAACATGTGAATTTGCAGATATCGTCTTACCGGCAAGCCCCAGTTTCGAAAAAGATGGTACATTCGTCAATACGGAACGCAGATTCCAGCGTCTGTACAAAGTTTTCGACCCGCTTGAAGGCACTAAGCCGGACTGGCAGATCATCATGGAAATCGCCAATCGTCTGGATGCAGGCTGGGATTATGACCACCCGGGTGAAATTATGGATGAAGCTGCATCACTCACCCCAATATTTGCAGGTGTCAGCTATGACCGCCTGGAAGGCTATGACAGTCTTCAGTGGCCGGTGGATGCAGATGGAACAGATTCTCCGCTGCTCTTCACTGAAGAATTCCCGTTCCCGGACGGCAGAGCACGCTTCTACCCTGTAGATTGGACGAAGCCGCTTGAATTTGGCGATGAGTATGATATTCATGTAAATAACGGACGTCTGCTGGAGCATTTCCACGAAGGCAACATGACTTACAAATCTGAAGCAATTACGAGAAAGACACCGGAAGTCTTTTTGGAAGTATCTCATGAACTTGCAAAAGACCGAGACATAGAAGACGGCTCGATGGTCAGACTCACATCACCGTATGGCAGCGTGAAAATGAAAGCCGTCGTTACAGACCGAGTTTACGGCCAGCAGGTATACCTGCCGATGAACGATGCAGGCGAAGGTGCAATCAACTACCTGACCAGTTCGTATGCAGATAAAGACACAGATACACCGGCATATAAGGAAGTGTCCGCAAAAATTGAAGTGCTCGAGAAAAAAGGAGACAGTCCTTTACCGAAAATCAACCACAGATACGGTAACCCGCAGCCACAGATCGGGGTTAACGTTGAACAGAAGTGGGCACGTAAAGATTATATCTTCCCTGGTGATATCGTTAAGGAAAGAAGGTCGAAAAAATAATGGCAAAACAAACGAAAATCATTCATAAAATGAAAGTCGACCCTGAAGTCCAGCACGAACGAGATTTAAAAGAACTTGAAAAGCTCCTGGTTGAAAACCAGGAACTGCTTGAAAAACTTTTTGACATATTAAACAAGCTCGAAGATCACGAAGTACTCAACATGGTAAAAGGCGGTCTTGCAGAGAGCGACAGTATACTATACCGTCTTTTGACCGCAGTAGAATCTTCAAGTGCGAGCAAATCCATTAAAAATGCATTATTGATGACCCAGCTGCTGGGCAAAATCAATATGGATGAACTTGAACCTGTCATTTTAAAAATGAACCACAGTATAGAAGTTGCCTCTGAATATGAGTATCGTGACAGGGGCAGCGGCTGGTTCGGATTATTCAAAGTTTTAATGGACCCTGAGTTTATCGAAGGTTCGAATGTCCTGACACAGTTTGTTAAAGGTTTTGGTACAAATGCTGACGACCTTAAAAAGAAATATAAAGTGGAAGATTCTATTTCAACGATGAGTGATGAAGCTGAGGGCTACCAGTTATCCAAAGATGATTCAAAAGTGGATGACAAAAAGTCAGGCTCACTTGGCAAAGCAGCCGTTCTGGCTGCCGGTACGGGTGTCGCAGGAGCTGCAGCAGTAGCCATCCCGTTCATATTTTCAAAAAAGAAAAGTTATTAGTAAATCAGAAAAAGAAGACCATGAATTTAGAATTCATGGTCTTCTTTTTATTTCTCTGGAATCTGTTCAGTCATTCAAATAGACGGTTTTATCATCCGACAGGGACCGTGTTATATCGATGATCCGTTGGTTCAATGAGCCTCCGAATGCCAGATTCAGCTGGAAAAGCTGCTGCATAAACGGACCATC